>DPKT01000361.1 GCA_003542385.1 Desulfomicrobium sp. | reverse complement strand
GGCAACGCCGAGGGCATCCTCTGCCTGTACTGGGAGACCGAGGCCGAAGCCGCCCGCCACGACCAGGGCGTGCTGCAGGCCCTGGGCCGTCAGCTCGGCACGGCCGCGGAAAACCTGACGGCCATCGACAGCCTCATCCGGCAGATGAACGTGCTGGAAACCATCGTCGAGGGCATCACCGACCCCCTGGCCCTCATGGATTCGAGCTGCGGAGTGCTGACCGTGAACCAGGCCGCCCGGCAGCTCACATCGGAGCTGACGGACGGGGCCCGCACCGACGGGAACATGCTGGCCATCTTCTTCGACACCGCATCCGGCAAGTGCCCCATGCTCGAAGCCATCCGTCGCGGTGCGCCGGACCAGCGCGAGGTGGAACTACCCGGCGGGAGGTCATTCTCCCTGTCCATGTACCCGGTGCGCAGCCAGGAAGCCCAGACCGACCGAGTCGTGGTCTACGTGCGCGAGACGACCATGGAGAAGCGCATGCGCGCCCAGGTCTGGCATTCGGAGAAGATGGCGACCGTGGGCAAGCTCACGGCCGGCCTGGCCCACGAGATCAACAACCCTCTGGGTGTCATCCTCTGCTACGCGGGACTCCTGCGTCAGACCGTCACGGAGCCGCAGCAGGCCGCGGATCTGGACATCATCGAGCGACACACGCGCCAGGCCCAGCGGGTCGTGCAGGAACTGCTCAATTTCGCCCGCCCCAAGGCCGCAGGTTCCGGGACCTCGGACGCCTGCGCCGTGGTCGCGTTCGTGCGCGACGTCTTCTCCGTGCAGGCGGCCAAGAAAAGGGTGGAGCTGAGGCTGGAGAGCCAGCCCGGCCCGCTTTTTGTGCGTCTGGGAATAGGGGAGTTGGAGCAGGTCGTGAGCAACCTGGTCATCAACGCCCTCGACGCCGTCGGCGAAGAGGACGGCGAGATCGTGGTCCGTGTGGCCCCTGACGGAGACTGCGTGCACATCGTCGTGGAGGACAACGGCCCCGGAGTCTCTGTGGAAGATGAGCCGCACATTTTCGACCCCTTTTACTCCACCAAGGCCATCGGAGCGGGCACGGGCCTGGGATTGGCCGTGGTCTACGGCATGGTCCGGGACGTGGGCGGGGAGGTTGCCGTCGGGCGTTCGCCCCTGGGCGGAGCGCGGTTCGTCGTGACCCTGCCCGCCCTGCCTGACGCCCCGCAGACCGAACCAGGATATCGAGGACTCAATTCATGAATGTCGTTGCATCGCCGGACCGCGTCCGGGAGAACCGGGTCGTCGTCGCCGACGACGAAGGGGATTTCGCCCGCGGCCTGGCCCGCCTCATTGGCGGCCGTTTTCCGGAATTGAGCGTCGTCGCGGTCCAGAGCGGCCGGGAAGCCCTGCGGGTCATGGCCGAGGCGCCTGTCCAGCTGATGATCACGGACCTGCGCATGCCGGAAATGACGGGCATGCAGCTCCTGAAGGAAGCCCTGGCCGTCAACCCCGGCCTGAGCACCGTCGTGCTGACGGCGTACGGGACCATCGAAACTGCGGTGGAGGCCCTGCGGATCGGGGCCTATGACTTCCTGACCAAGCCCATCGAGCCCGAGCAGCTCTTCCGGGTGGTGGAGAAGGGGATGGAGCGCAGCCGGCTGCTGGAGGAGAACAACCGCCTGCGCGAGATACTTTCCCGGCAGGACGCCGGCGGTGAACTGGTCGGCGAGGGGCCGGCCATGCGGCAGCTCAAGAGGACCGTGGCGGCCGTGGCCCAGTCCGAGTACACGGTGCTCGTCCGCGGGGAGTCCGGCACGGGCAAGGAGCTGGTGGCGCGGCTCATCCACCGCCTCGGCTCCAGGGCGGCCCGCGCGTTCCTGGCCGTGAACTGCCCCTCCATTCCGGAAAACCTGCTCGAAAGCGAATTGTTCGGGTACGTCAAGGGCGCCTTCACGGGCGCGGACCGTGACCACAAGGGGCTCTTTGCCGCCGCCGACAAGGGCACGATGCACCTCGACGAGATCGGGGACATCTCGTCTTCCGTACAGACCAAGCTGTTGCGGGTCCTGCAGGATGGCGAAGTCCGCCCCGTGGGCTCGAACTCCACGGTGCAGGTCGACGTGCGCCTTATTGCCTCCACCAACCAGGACTTGGAGGCGGCCATGAAGGACAGGACATTCCGCGAAGACCTCTACTACCGTCTGAACGTCCTTTCCATCACGCTGCCCCCGCTGCGCGAGAGGACCGAGGACATCCCGCTGCTGGCCGCGCACTTCTTCCGCGTGGCGTGTCGCGAGATGGGCCTGGCCGAGAAGGAGGTCGATCCCGAGGTCATGTATTGGCTGGCCGGCAACCCGTGGCCCGGCAACGTGCGCGAGCTGCAGAACTTCGTGCGGCGCATGACGGTTTTCGCCACGTCCGAACGGGTGGACATGAACCTCGTCCGTCTCGTCTGCCAGGGCGCCGGGGCGTCCGCGCCGCCGGCGGGATGCGCCCGTGTGTCCGGATCTCCGCTGGGCGAGTACAAGTCGGCCAAGGCCGAGGTCGTCAGCGCCTTCACCCAGCACTACGTCCGCGACCTTCTGGCCCAGACCCGGGGCAACGTGTCCGAGGCCGCCCGTGTTTCGGGCCTTTCGCGCGTGGCTTTGCAGAAGATTCTCGCCCGCATGGGGGAGAGCGCCGCCAGGTATCGGGGCGTCGAGTAGGATTCGCCGTGTCGTGACCGGCGTCTCCGGCCGGAGGCGGTTCTGTTGGGGGAGGGCTTCGCCTCAGCTTGAGCCGGCGGCAGCCCCTGTGAGAGCCTGCTCCATGGCCCGCAGGCAGAGTTCGGTGATTCCGGCCCGAGACATGCGTTCCCGCGCCGTTGACGGGAGCTTGTCCAGACAGGCCTCCTCGCCCAGTGCGGAGGCTTCCGGCAGCGTCAGGCCGACGGAGGCCTCGCAGCACATGGAGGCGCAGGCCAGGCCGTCGCCGGGGATGTTCGTCAGGAAGCCCGTGTCGATGATCCGCCCGTCTTCCACGGTCACGAATATCTCCACGAACCCCTCGACGTTCTCGCACCGTCCGCAGCTGGACGGCCTGCCCGGCATGCCCAGGTGCGGCGGGTCGAAGACCAGTATCTCGAATTCCTCTTCGGTCATGCTCACCGCGTATTCTCGAATCGTTTGGCCTCGCCGAAGTCGAAACCCCGGTTCAGGAGCCTGGCCGGCCTTCGGCGCCCAAGCAAACATATCGACAGCACGAGGCCCAAGGCCCCGGCCAGCAGCAGCAACGTGCCAATCTGTTCCATGACATCCTTCCTGTTTGCGGGAAGGATAGCCGCGGGCCGGCGGGACGCAACCTTGTCGGACGATTCCGACAGGGCTACAGGCCGGGGATTCTGCGTTCCAGGAGATAGCGGATCAGGGCGGATGTGGTGGCGATGCCCAGCTTGCGCATGGCGCGGGTGCGGTAGGTGCTGGCGGTCTTGACGCTGACGCCCAGGGCCGCCGCGATCTGGGTCATGGTCTCGCCCCGGCCCAGTCGGCGGGCGACCTCGCGCTCCTGGCGAGAAAGGCCGTCCAGGGCGTCCATCCTTTCCCCCGTGCCGAGCAGGGACGGGCTGACGAACATCCCGCCGTCCAGGACCGAGGTCATGGCCTCCTCCAGTTCCTCGGGGGCCGAGTTCTTGCTCAGGTAGCCGCGGGCGCCGAGGCTCATGCAGCGCTGGGCGTACTCGGTTTCGTGGTGCATGGACAGGACGATGACGGGGAGCCCCGGCCGCGCGTGGTGTACCAGTTCGAGAAAATCGAGGCCGCTGCCGTCGGGCAGGGAAATGTCGAGGATGACGAGGTCGAAGGCCGCGCTCTCCAGGACAAGACGCGCCTCGTGCAGGGTTCCGGCCTCGGAGAAGGTGCACTCGGGGAAGCGGTCGGCGATGATGTTCATGGTGCCGCGGCGGACCACGGCGTGGTCGTCGACGATCAGGATGCGCATGGCCTGGCCTCTGCTGCCAGGGGAATCCTGGCCGAAATGGTTGTTCCGCCCGCCTTCGGGGCGGTGATCTCAAGGGTTCCCCCGACCATGCGGATGCGTTCCCGCATGCCCATGAGGCCCAGGGAACCGGATGATTCGGGACGGCCTGCGGGCATCCCGATCCCGTTGTCGGACACGTCGAGGGTCAGGGCCGCTCCGGACGCCTGCACGCGCACGTCGATGCGGGTGGCCCCGGAATGCCTGGCCGCATTGGTCATGGCCTCCTGCAGCACCCGGTACAGGGCCGTGGACTGCTCCGCCGACAGGTCGGGGATGGGGCCGGCCTTGAGGTCGATGCGCAGGCCCGAGCTCTGGGCGAAGGTCCGCGTCAGCCAGGCCACGGCCTCGGCGAAGCCCAATTCGTCGAGCATGGGCGGCCGCAGCTCGCGCGAGATGCGGCGTACGGTCTCCAGGGTGCCGGCCACCAGGCCGCGTAGTTCGGCGACCTGTCCCTGGCGGGCGTCCCCTGTCGGAAAGGAGCGCTCCAGGCGGTGCAGCCCCATGTTCAGGGCGGTCAGGTCCTGCCCGAGCACGTCGTGGATCTCGCGGGAAATGCGGCCGCGCTCCTTCTCGATGCTGTCCTGCAGGTACCCCGACAGGGCCCGGTAGCGTTCGCGGGACACTTCGAGTTCCTCGGTTCTTTCCCGCACCCGCTCTTCCAGGTGCAGCCTGGCCTGGTCCAGGAACATGCGGGTCCTGACCCTGTCCGTGACGTCGCGCAGGGACAGACGCCAGCCCTGGAAGCGGCCTCCGGGGTCGAAGACCCGCGTCGTCTCCTGGGCCAGCCAGATCTCCGTCCCGTCCAGGCGCCGGATGCGGAAATCCATGGAGGGAATGTCCCCGCGAGCGTCCATGGCCTGCCTCCAGCGCGGGAAGTCGTCGGCCGCGATGATGCGTTCGAAGAATCCCGGATCGCGCAGGGCGTCGTCGGCCTCGTAGCCCGTCACGCGGCTGCAGGACGGCGAGATGTAGAGCAGGTCCCCGGCGGGGCCGATCCAGACCTCGAGGTCGTAGGTGAAATCGGCCACGGTCCGGTACATGCGCAGGAGCCTGTGCCGGCGGGACCGGGGGAGGAAAGGGCGGCGGCGAGCGGACATGCGGTCGCTATGACCACGAAGGCATGGGCTTGGCAAGCCCCGGGTCGACGGCGCCTCACTCGATTCGCAGGGGCCGCGTCACCCGCAGGGCGTGCTTTCTGATCTTGTTCAGCATGGCCGTGTGGGACAGCCCCAGGACCTTGGCCGCCTGGCGCACGCTGCGGGCGCGCTTGAGGGCCGATTCCAGGATGTCCTTTTCCAGCCTGTCCAGCTGCGTCTTCAGGGCCTGGCCCGGTTCGGGGCGCACGGCCGGGGCCGCCTGGCCGGGGACGCGGTCGCCTAGTTCGTGGGCCAGGATGACGAAGCGCTCGCCGATGACGTCGTCGGGGCAGAGGATGGCCGCACGGTGGATGACGTTCTTCAGTTCGCGCACGTTGCCCGGCCAGTGGTAG
>DPKT01000353.1 GCA_003542385.1 Desulfomicrobium sp. | reverse complement strand
CGCCCCCACGGCGCTGTCCAGGGCCTCGGTGTCGAGTCCCAGGGAGTCTGAGAGCGCGCGGTTGAGGACGATCAGGCGCGGGGCGGCCACGGGGACGGGATGGATCCGCTCGAAGAAATGTCCCGGCAGGCTCGCGTAGGTGTTGTCGAAGTTGAAGCCCAGGCCGGCCGGGGTGGGGGAGGTCGTGGCGCTCATAGGGTTTCCTTATTTTTGAGAATGATTACTGATTTTTTGTCGATCGCGCAATTGCGGGCGGGAAAAAAATCCGTCGCGAGCGTGGCGATCGCTTTTGAGCTTTGTCATTTTGCCGTTGTTCTGGCAGACAGATATGCAGAGTGGACATTTTGTCGAGTGAACGGGAACCCTGGAGGCGACCATGAACATCAAGGCCAGTCAGCTGATTGAGAAGATCCGGGAGATTCACCCGGAGATTGAGAAGAACGGCGTGCAGGTCACCTGCTATTTCGAGGACAAGACGGATTCCTGGGTGGTGGGCCTGAGTTTCGAGGACCATGAACTGGAGACCCGTCTGGACAAGGCGGACGCCGAGGACTGCCTGGGCGGACGAAAGTGCGTGCATCTGGGCGTGCAGATCGGGCGTTTCGTGGAGAACTACTGCCTGCGCGATGACGTCTGCCCCACCGGCGTCAGGAAGTGAGGTCCGGCAGCAAGAACTCTCGGGCAGGCTAAGTGGCTGGGAATTTTCCATCCTTGCGTATGTTCCATTACCGGGTCTGGTCTGTTGCTTTCCCCTGGCCGTGATGTTGTAATGCAACATTCTTGAGCAGGGCCTGTCATCCTTCCTGCATGATCGGGGGATGGGAGCCGTCCCCTGTCCAATCTTCACGCGTACCGCAGAATCCGGCCGACCCGGATCGCCATGGAGAGCGCATGCTGCCGCGCAAGCAGTCCCCCCTATCCGATCTGATCCGCTGCCGGAAAACGCTGGCTTGGCTGCTGGCCATAGCGTTCTCCGCGGCCTGCGCGGATTACGCCATGAGCCGCCTGCTCGCACGGCAGTTCCGTCAGGACCAGGAAGTCTCCGTCACCCTGGAACTCGGGGCCTTTCGGGCCAGGCTGGAGGAGCGGATCAACACGAACCTCTACCTGGTTCACGGCATGGCGGCGAACATCGCCGTGCGGCCGGGCATGTCCGCCAGGGAGTTCGACGACCTGGCCCGCGCCCTCATGAGCACGAGCAATTCCCTGCGGAACATCGCCGCCGCGCCGGATTTCATCATCCGCTTCATGTACCCCCTGGAAGACAACGAAAAGGCCCTGGGGCTCGATTACCGTACCGTCCCGGACCAGTGGGACAAGGCCCTGGCCGCCAAGGAAAGCGGCCGGATGGCCGTGGCCGGTCCGCTGAATCTCGTGCAGGGCGGCGTGGGCCTGGTCGCCCGGGTCCCGGTCTTCCGGCAAGGCGGCGGGGACTTCTGGGGGCTGGTCTCGGCGGTCATAGATCTCGATACGCTGCTGGCGCTTGCCGGGGAGGGCGATCTGGCCGCAAGGCTGGACATGGCCATGCGGGGCCGGGACGGCATGGGCCTGCAGGGAGAGGTTTTTCGCGGCAGGGATGCGCTCTTCGGCGCGGACGCTCAGGCCGTGACCATGACCGTGTCCCTGCCGTCGGGGTCGTGGGCCATGGCGGCGGTGCCCCACGGCGGGTGGGCCACGGCTTCCCCATATGCCTGGGCGGTCCATGGGGCCGTGCTCCTGCTGGCCTTTGCCGGCGGCTTCGCCAGAATCCAGAGCAGCTGCAACCGGCTTTCCCTGGCCGAAAGCGAGAGCCGCATGCGGGCCATGAGCCAGGCCAGCCACGACGCCCTGGTCATGATCGACGCCGACGACCGCGTCACTTTCTGGAATCCGGCGGCCGAGGCCATGTTCGGCTATTCCGAGGCCGAGATGCTCGGCCGGAGCTTGCACGACGTCATCGTCAAACCCGTTCAGGTCGAAACGGCGAAACATGCCATGGCGCGATTCGCGAAGAACGGCAGCGGGCCGGTCGTCGGGCGCGTCATGGAAGTGGAGGGCGTGCGGAAGTCCGGCGAGATTTTCCCGGTGGAGAGGTCGGTGGCCGCTGTCCAGTTGCGCGGGAAGTGGTTTGCCGTGGGGAGCATGCGCGACATCTCGGCGCGCAAGCTGGCCGAGCGGCGGCTGAACGAACTGGCCACGCTGGACGAGCTCACGGGCCTGGCAAACCGCCGCCATTTCATGGCGCTGGCCGAGGCGCAGCTCCGGCAGGCCATCCGTTACCGCCAGGACTTCTGCTTCCTGATGTTCGACCTCGATCACTTCAAGACCATCAACGACACTTTCGGGCACGACATCGGCGACGAGGTGCTGCGCCGCGTGGGGCACGTCTTGCGGCAGGTCATGCGCGGCACGGACATTTTCGGCCGCGTGGGCGGCGAGGAGTTCGCGGTGGCCATGCCCGAGACGAACCTTGCCGCAGCCCGCACCGTGGCCGAGAGGCTGCGCGAGAAATTCACGGAGGTGACGGTCGACGCCTGGGGCAAGACCGTCGGCTTCACCGTGAGCATCGGCATCGCGCATCTGCAATCGCCGGAGACGGTGCTCTCCCAGCTCATGAAAAGGGCTGACCTGGCCTTGTACGAGGCCAAGCGGGGAGGCCGCAACCGGGTCGTCAGCGACGGGGAAATCGATGGGGCGGACTCCGCCTGATCCGTCCCAAGCCGTTCGCTCACCCCAGCCCGACTGTTCCGTCCAGCGCCCAGAATCATGAAATCCAAAGGAGCCGCCATGCTTGAGACCGCACACCGCAATGCGACCTTGGAGCCCCGGGACGAGCATAACCAAAGGCTTCTGTCCCTGGTCCGCCCCCATGACTGGACCAACCCCGCGCCCAAGCCCCGCTACAACCTCGTGGTCGTCGGGGCGGGCACGGCGGGACTGGTATGCGCGGCCGGTGCGGCCGGGCTCGGAGCCAGGGTGGCCCTGGTGGAGCTGGACTTTCTCGGCGGCGACTGCCTGAATTTCGGTTG
>DPKT01000232.1 GCA_003542385.1 Desulfomicrobium sp. | reverse complement strand
GCGGCCGTGGACGCGGCGGCTCGCGGCGATTTCGGGACCATGGTCGCCCTGAAGACGCCGGACATCGTGCTCGTCCCCCTCTCGGAACTGGCCGGCCTGTGCCGCACCGTGCCCCTGGACCACCAGCTCATCCGCACGGCCGAGGCCACGGGCGTGAACCTTGGGCGCGGGGCCATGTAACTCGATGCTCCCGCATCCCGGCTGGAGGTTGAACTCATGTCTTTCCCGGCAATGAAGGCTGCCGGCCCGCACGCCCTGTCCCGTGGATGGAGTGCATGCCGCCTGGTCTTATGGGCGCTGGTCCTGTGCTTGGTCCCGCTTTTTCCGGCGGCCGCATGGGCCGACGCCCAGAACGCCACGGCTGCGGCCGAGCAGGAGCGGCAGGACGCCGCCCTGTTCAAGTACCTGAACATCCCCTGGCGCGGCGACCTCGACGGGATGCGCACGCGCCGCTACATCCGCATCCTGGTCACCTACAGCCGCACGAACTACTATCTCGACGGCGCGGTCACCAAGGGCTTCACGGCCGAGGTGGCACATGCTTTCGAAAAGTGGCTCAACATGCACCTCAAGACCCGCAAGTACCCCGTCCATGTCGTCTGCATCCCCGTGCGGCGGGACGAGCTGATCTCGGCGCTCAATGCCGGCCGGGGGGACATTGCCGTGGCGAGCCTGTCCATCACGCCCGACCGTGAGGAACTGGTGGCCTTTTCGGAGCCCTGGGTCTCGGATGTCCGCGAGGTCGTGGTCTCGGGGCCGGAATCGCCCGAGCTTGGGAGCATCGAGGACCTTTCGGGGAAGGAGGTCTACGTGCGCCGCTCCAGCAGCTATTTCGAGACGCTGCAGGGGCTGAACGCGCGTCTGGAGTCCCAGGGCCTGCCGCCGGTCGACATCCGCCCGGCGGACGAGAGCCTGGAGAGCGAGGACATCATGGAGATGGTCGGCGCCGGGCTTCTGCCCCTGACCGTGGTCGACGGGTACCGGGCCCGGCTGTGGGGCGAGGTGCTGCCCGGCATCCGCGTCCGCGACGATCTCGTGGCGGCCCGGGGCCAGCGCCTGGCCTGGGCGGTGCGCAAGGACAACCCGCAACTGCTGGGGCTGATCAACGATTTCGTGAAGCATTACCGCCCTTCGAAGGATCTGGCCTTCCTGAACCGCAAGTACTTCATCAAGTCCGGCTACCTGCGCAACGCCAAGGACAGCGAGGACATGCGCCGCTTCGAGGCGGCCGCGAAATACTTCCGCAGTTACGGCCGGCAGTACGACCTGGACTTCCTGCTCCTCGCGGCCCAGGGCTACCAGGAGTCGCGGCTCGACCAGAATGCGCTGAGCCCCGCCGGCGCCGTGGGCGTCATGCAGCTCCTGCCGAGCACCGCGGCCGGACCGCCCATCAACCTCCCCGACATCCGGCGGCTGGAGACCAACATCCACGCCGGGGCCAAATACTACCGTCACCTCATCGACACGTACTACGACGACCCGGCCATCAGCCCCCTGAACCGCATGCTCTTCGCCTTCGCCGGGTACAACGCAGGTCCGGGCAACATGGCGCGCATGCGCCGCCTGACGGCGGACATGGGCCTGGACCCGAACCAGTGGTTCGCCAACGTGGAGGTCGCCGCCGGCAAGGTCACGGGCCAGGAGACGGTCCGCTACGTGGGCAACATCTACAAGTATTACCTGGCCTACCGGACGGTCATCGAGAGGGCCGAGGAGAGGGAGAGGGCCAGGCACCGGCTGCGTTCGCTGTGACGCCGGGCAATTTCGTACGTCGGGACGCGCAGGTCTTCAGACCGGGAATTTCCGCACCAGGTACTCCATGAACCGCGACTTGACCTGGCTCGTGGCCATGGCCTGCTTGATGGGCGGGAGCTTCAGGATCACGCCCAGCACCGCGGCCAGGGCGCGGTGGTTCCAGAGCACGCGGTTGTCGAAGAAGAGGTGCTGGAGCTTGCCGCGCTCCAAGGCCATGACCACGGTGCGGTGCACGGAATTGAGCGGGGTGATGACGCGCTTCTCCCGTGGCTTGAGGGACAGGGCCCTGTCCGGGCAGGCGCGCACGCACACGCCGCAGCCCAGGCAGATGCTCTCGTCCACGCGGGCCTTCTTGCGTTTGGGTTGTCTGGGATCGTTGGCCGACACGGTGCCCATGGCCTCGACGGGGCAGGCCGCCGCGCATTTGCCGCAACCGTTGCAGGCGTTTTCGTCCACCGCGGGCAGGAAGTTGGTGGTGTGCACGGGGTGGAGGTTGCCGAACTTGCGGGCCGCGATCATGGCCTCGCAGCAGCAGCCGCAGCAGTTGCAGATGAAGTTGACCCGCTCGCGCACGTTTTCCCCGAACTGCACCAGGCCGTGCTCCTGGGCCCGGTCCAGCAGGTCCAGGCACTCGGCCGTGTCCACCGGGCGGGCGTGGCCGTGGCGTGCCAGGGACGCGGCCGAGGTGTTGAAGGTCATGCAGATGTCCTTGGGCGCGTCGCAGTCCCGGCCCACGTGCTGCATCTTGTGCCGGCAGTAGCAGGTGCTGATGGCCCGGTGGGAGGCCGTGCGGATGACCTCGCTGGCCCGCTCGTAATCGAGCACGTGCACGGCGTTTTCGGTCGAGAGCATGGGCTCCTGCACGAAGACGCGGCCGAGTTGGGTCTCGCCGTCGGCAAAGAGGGCCCTGACGAAGTCCTCCTCGACGTTCAGGTACTGGTAGAAGAGTTCCGCCAGGGCCTTCTGGTCGATGTCGCCGCGCGTGCGCATCATCGAAAATTCGAAGAAGCCGGCCATGGGCGGGGGCAGGATGTAGGTCGTGCGGCCGTCCTCGCCTTCGACGTCGACGAGCATGGCCCGTCCGGCCAGGTCGTCGAGGATGTTTCTGGCCTGCGTCAGGTCCATCTTCCAGACCTCGGCCGCCTTTTCGGCCGTGAAGGGCCTGATGGGCAGCAGGGCGATGAGCTCGGCCTCGCGCTCGGAAAAGAGAATTTTAAGGATCTTGTGCAGGGATTCGGAGGGCGGGGCGCCCTGGGGGCAGCGGTTCAGGCGGTCGGTGAGCTCCGCGTATCCAAAACGGTGCGAGTGGTGCGACATGGCGGCTTCTCCGTGGAGTTTCCCGGATCATAAGCCTGTCGGGCCGTCGAATAAAGCGAAAATTCGGCAATTCCGGCCCTGGGTCGCCGCTTGCGCATCCGGGGCGTTCGAAACGCGAATGTCATACGCGGCGCAAGAGTGTTGAAGTTCGCGCCGATTTGTCTTACATTTTGTCTATGTTGTCGAATTTATGCAAAGTGGTGCTCGTCATCCTCTGCCTCGGCCTGCCGGGCGCGTCTCCGGCCGCCGAGGGCGCAGCCGACGCCGTGACCTGGATGCACGCGGATTTTCCCCCCCTGCGCATCGTCGAAGGGCCGTACGTTGGTCAGGGGCCTTCGGACATGATCCACGATCTCATGAGGCGCGAGATGCCGGATCTGGATCACCATGTCCTGACCGCCAACCTGAGCCGAACCATGAACTGGATGAAGCAGGGGGAGAAGGTCCTGGCGGTGGGGATCATCCCCAACCCGGAGCGGAACGCCATCATGCAGTATTCCATGCCGTGCGTGCTGGTCCCCCCGGTCTGTCTCGTGGTCCGGGCCGGTTCGGCGGGCGTCGGGCAGGGCGGCCGCGTCTCACTGCGCGATTTCGTGTCCGGGAAGATTCTTGGCGTGGCTGTGGACAGGTCCTACGGCCCCGAGGTGGACTCCGTGCTGCGGACCGCGCCCGACCCGTCGCGCATCGTGGCCCATACGGGCTCCAACCTTCTGGGCAGCCTGCTGGACATGCTCCAGCGGGGCAGGGTGGACGGGGTGCTCGCCTTCCCGTTCGAGGCCACGTATGTGGCGCGCATGAAGGGCAGGGAGAACGCCTTCTCCCTCGTGCCCCTGAGCGAGGCCCTGGTCCCGGTCGTCGGCCGCGTCGCCGCGCCGCGCACCACCTGGGGGACGGAAATGATCGGGCGTGTCAACGCCGTGCTGGAGCGGCACAGGAACACGCCGGAGTACCGCCGGGCCTTCGAGCACTGGCTGCCCGCCGGGGCCGTCGAAGACTACCGGGCCATGTACGGCGAATTTGCGCAGTCCCGCTGACGCGGAAGTTCTCCGAGGTTCGGCCCGCCGGTTCCAGGCTTTCTTCCCCGACCGTCCAGATGTAGACCCAGGCTTTCGAGTTTCTCTACCTGACCCGTATGGTGACAGGGATTCGTTCGCATTCATCCCCTTCATACTCGTCGAGGGCGTATAATTCCGCCTCGGACAATTCTTGCAGCGCCAGGCCGCGAACGGTCGCGCCGTCCTTTGCGACGATGGCCGGGTAGGTGGTGTGGCGCACCGCGCGTCGTTCATGCCCATCGAGTTCGGCGGGTTCGCAGTACGGAGCGCGGCCCAGCAGGCCTCGGCAGGTCAGAGGGGCCATGAGGGTGCCGTAGACGAAGAGACGGTCCACGGTCAGTACCAGTACCCCCACCAACCCCCGCGCGGTCTCTGCCGCAGGCGGACGTGGGGGAAGGAGGGGGGCTCGAAGGCATAACCGCCCTGCCAGTCGGGTTCCCGTGCGGGCTGCAGGTCGCGCAGGCGGCTGATGCGTTCTTCGGTGGTGGGGTGGGTGCGCAGCCAGGAGGGTTCGGGCAGGCCGCGGCCGGGGAAGAAAATGCGACGCATGAAGCCGTTCTGGACCCGCTCCAGCTTGACCAGGGCCGAGGCCAGGGCTTCGGGATCGTCGGTCAGCCGGGCGGCCGTGAGGTCCGCGTCGAATTCTCGGGTGCGCGACAGACCCAGCTGGGACAGGAGGCTGACCTGGGGGGCGACGGCCAGAAGCAGGAGGGGCCACCAGTCCACGTCGCCGCCGGCCAGGGCCTGGGGCAGGGACAGGATGATGAGGAACAGCCCGGCGAAGCTCATGGCCGAGGTGATGCGCGAGATGACGTCGGCCAGGCCCATGACGAAGAGGTCGCCGTGGGCGATGTGGGCAGTCTCGTGGGCCAGGACGGCCACGAGTTCGCGCGGCGAGAGGGTGCGCAGCAGACCGTCGGTCACGGCGATGGCCGATGCGTCGCGGCTGCCTACGGCGAAGGCGGTGACCATGGGGCTCGGC
>DPKT01000312.1 GCA_003542385.1 Desulfomicrobium sp. | reverse complement strand
GTTCCCTGCGGTAGATGTCCCCGGAGAACCTGCCGCCAATGCCACGGAGCCCGGAGACGATGTCGCGTCGCACGGCGACGCCACGGGCGAGACGCCGCAGGATGCGCTCTCGGGCACTGGAGCCCTGCGCGGAAGGATCAGTCGTCCCGCACCTCCCGGTCAGGCCGGGACGACGCCCTCCGGGCAACGGGAGGCCGCCCCCGCAGACGCCCCAGAACCGAAGCCGCGCGAAACATTCCGGCTGCGCATGCCCATCGAACGAAACGCGACAGCGCCTTTGCCGCAGCCCCGACCTGACGCCGCGGTCGAGGGAACTCCCGCGGAACAAGCCACAGCGCCCGTCCCGGACACAGCCGAAGGGCATGCGGCGGACAACGCGACCAGCGTACAGGCCATGACGGCGGAGACACCCCACGTCACCACCGCCGGGCAGGACTACGCGGCCCAGGAGACAGGCGGGCCGGGCGGCAACGCGACCTCCCCGGCGCCGGAGGCATCCCGCGAGTCGGCGCCGTCTCCCGACTCCGACCAAGTCGAAGCAGCGACGAACGCAAGCGTCCCGCAAAGCGAATCCGACAACGCGACCGGCGATCTGGGCGTCCCGGCGCAGGACACGGCCATGACGGTCGATACCTCATCCGAAGGGCCCGGAGCCACCCCCGGCAACATGACCGAGGACAACAGCACGGCCGAACTGGAGGAGCTGTACAGGCTGGCGCAGGTTGCGGTGGCCGCTGGCGATCTGCAGGCCAGCAGGCAAGCCATAACCGCCATGATCGAGCACCCGAAGGTGCCCGACGCCCTGCGCGAGGAGCTGCTCTACAATCTGGCCGACATCACCATGCAGCAGGGCAGGGGGGACTTCGAGGGGAATTTCACGGCCATCCTCGACGCCTACGAGACGGCCAAGTACGCCAACCCCGAATCGTCCAACATCCCCGAGGCCCTGTACCGCATCGGCTTCCTGCAGCTCTCGGTGGGCAACCTGCCCGAAGCCAAGGGCAACTTCGACCTGCTGCGCCGCAAGTACCCGGACAACCCGCGCGTGCCCATGATCGACACGTTCTGGGGCGACCACTTCCTGCGCGAGAAAAAATTCGCCAAGGCCGCCGAACACTATCGCTACGTCATCGAGAACTTCCCCATGAGCCCGGCCGTCAAGCCGGCCAACGTCGGCCTTCTCAAGGCCTACACGGAGCTGGGTTTCTTCGGCAAGGCCATGGAGATCGTGAACGCCATCGAGAAGCGCTGGCCCCGCTACTACCTCGAAGACCCGTCGTTCCTCATGGCCGCGGGATATGCGGCCATGCTCAGCGGCAACGACGACCGGGCGCGGGAATTTTTCTGGACCTACGCCAACATCGTGCCGGACGCCCCCGACGCCGACGTGGCCATGGCCCGCATCGGCGACATCCACCTCAGGCAGAACAGGCCCAACGCCGCCCGCGAGATCTACCACCGCACGGCCGAAGCCTACCCGGACAGGGAGGGCGGCCTCATCGCCCAGATGCGCCTGGCCGAGGAAGGCGTCCTCGACAAGCCCTCCATGGGCGACATGGCCCCGGTCTTCGACCGCCCGGACGCCAACCCCGAAGAGATCTACACCCGCATCCTCGAACACACGGACAGCCCCCTGGCCCCGATTGCCAGGCTGAAGCTGGCCATGTGGCGGCTGTGGAAGGGGAAATTCCCGGAAAGCCTGGAGGACGTGCGCCGCTTCGAACAGGACTACCCCGAACACGAGCTGTTGCCCAAGGCGCGGGAAGTCGCCGACAAGGCCCTGCGGGACTGGATCATGCGCGACCTGGAGCAGGGGAATTTCGAGGGCATCGTCCAGAACTGGACGGACCACCAGGACCTGTACGCGGACAGGGAGCCGGACCCGCAGACCAGGCTGGTCGTGGCCACGGCCATGATGCGCACGGGCCAGTCCAGGGAGGCCCTGGAGATGGCCAGGCCCTTCGTCTTCGGCTCCATCCCCAGGGGGGAGCATTCCGAGCCGGGCATGGACCTGACCCTGGCCATGCTCGTGGAACTGCAGGAGTGGAAGGACATCCTCGAACTGGCCCGCCGGGTCGCGCCCTGGAACCTGAACGCCGAGAGGCGGCGCCAGGTCGACTACGCCGCGGCCCTGGCCAACGAGAAGCTGAACCAGCCCGGACGGGCCAAGTCCCTGTGGGACCGACTGGCCACGGATCTGGGCCTGACGGACACGCAGCGCGGCTACGCCCATTATTTTCTCGGCCGGGCCGCCCTGGCCGCGGGCGAGTTCGAACGCGCCACCATCCTGGGCCAGGAGGCCCTGGAACTGCTGAAGAAGGAAAAGGACGACATCCCCAAGCTCAAGGAGACGCTGGAGCTGCTGATTCAGGCCGCCGAACGGCGCGGGCGGAGCCAGGATGCCCTGGCCTGGAGCCTCGAATACGACGGGTATGTCACTCCCGAGGACCGGGACTGGCCCGCGCACGCCTACCGCAAGGCCATCCTTTTCCGCAGGAACGACGACATGAAAAGGTGGCGGGAAACGCTTCTCGGCCTCAAAGAACGCTTTCCAAACACGCTGTATGGCCGTATGGCTGCGGCAGAGTTCGAAGGCGTGCGCATCGAGCGGGAAGTCGAGAAATTTCAATAGGAGCAAGGAATGAGCATCGATCGCGAGCCCGTTGTCGCGGGACAGTTTTACGCCGGACGCCACGACCAGTGGCTGGCCTCGGTCAGAACCAGCATGCGCGGGGAAGCGGAGCGCGAGGCCGTGACCAGGCTGGCCATGGTGCCCCACGCCGGCCACGTTTTCTCCGGAGGCGTGGCGGGACAGACACTGGCCCAGGCCCGGCTGACGGACACGGTGCTGCTGCTGGGCCCCAACCACACCGGCATGG
>DPKT01000163.1 GCA_003542385.1 Desulfomicrobium sp. | reverse complement strand
GGCTGGCCCGTGCGCAGGATGATGCGCACCAGCCGGTTGCCCAGCGCCTCGCGCACGTGGCGGGCCAGATCGAGGCCGGCGTGCGGCGTCTCCATGACGACATCGAGCAGCATGACCGCCACGTCGGGGTTCGCGTCCATGACCTTTCGCCCCTCCTCGGCGCTGTACGCGCTCAGGAAGACAAGGGGCGCCCCCTCGAACTCGTAGCCGCCCAGGACCATGCGCGTGATGCTGTGCACCTCCTCCTCGTCGTCGACGATGAGGAGCTTCCAGGCCTCCCCCCCACGCGCGGGAGCGACGACGAGGTCCTCTTCCGCGAACACCAGATCGTCGCGCAGGTCGTGTCCGGTCATGAACCCTCCATGTCCCGTCGGCCGCCCTAATCCGGGTAGGTGGCGCGGATGGCCATCATATCGTCGATGTTTGCCAGGAAGATGTCCACAAGACGCGGGTCGAACTGCCTCCCCCGCTGCTCCCGCAGGTAGGCCAGGACCTCGTCCAGGGGCCAGGCCTTCTTGTAGACGCGGTCGCAGGCCAGGGCGTCGAAGACGTCGGCCAGGGCCGTGATGCGACCGAAAATGTGCGTCTCGTCCTCCGCCAGGCCATGCGGGTAGCCAGTTCCGTCCCAGCGCTCGTGATGCTGCAGGGCGATGGTCGCGGCCGTGCGCATGATCCGGCGCGGCGAGTTCTTAAGGATGGAATGGCCGATGACCGTGTGGGTCTTGATGATGTTGAACTCCTCTTCCGTCAGCTTGCCCGGCTTGAAGAGGATGGAGTCGGGGATGCCGATCTTGCCCACGTCGTGCATGGGCGAGGCCATGCGCAGGAGCTGGGCCTTGTCCTCGGACAGCCCGGACTTGACGGCCAGGAGGTAGGAATACTCGGCCACGCGCTTGACGTGCTGGGCCGTCTCCTTGGAACGCGTCTCCACCACCTCGCCCAGGGTCAGCACGACCTCGCGCTGGGTGGCCACGATCTCCTCGGTCAGGAACAGGTTGTTCAGGGCCACGGCGATGTTGCCGCCCAGAATGTGCAACAGGCCCTGCTCCATCTCGTTCAGGGGGCGGCCGAAGGAGGCGTAGAGGACATAGTCCTGGTCCGTGTGGCTGTTGTAGAAGCCGGCCGCGAATTCCCTCTCCAGGACATGCAGGCGCCGGCCCGCGGGCGCTGCGTTGCAGAGTTCGAGCATGCGCCGCGCAGGTTCCGAAAAGCCGTCGCCCGGGTCGAACAGCCCCCGGGACTCGAAGATTTCGACGCGGCCGTCGCGTGCCGTCCCGGCCAGGCCGAATTCGCTGCACGACAGGCCGGCGCAGCGGCCCGTGCGCAGGATGTGCTCCAGCGCGAGCACGAAGAAGTCCTGCACCGACTTGGCCGCGAACAGCTCCGCCGACGCGGCGATGACGCTCTGTGCAGCCCGATCCTGCCCTGATCGATGGTCCGCAGGTCGTTGAAGGAGCGGATGGCCGCCGTGATGGCCGTGAACAGGCGCTGTTCGCTCAGCTCCGCCTTGTGCTTGTAGTCGTTGATGTCGTACTCGGTGATGACCTTGCGCTCGGGCGCCTGGCCGGGCTGGCCCGTGCGCAGGATGATGCGCACGAAGGAGTTGGCCGCCTCCCGGCGGACATACCGCGCGAACTCCAGGCCCGCGTTCTCGGTCTCCATGACCACGTCGAGGAGAATGACCGCCGTGTCCGGGTGCTCGTCCAGGAGCATCTTGGCCTCCAGGCCGGAGTAGGCGTGCAGATACTGCACGGGCGTGTTCTGGTAGCGGTAGTCGCCCAGGGTCAGTTCGGTCACCTTGTGGACGAAATCGTCGTCGTCCACGATCATGACCTTCCACGCGCCGTTGCCTTCCGCCGATGGCGGCGGCGTCTCCTCCGCGAAGCGGACTTCATCCATCATGTCGTCGTTTCTCATGATCAGGACCCCGTCGGTTCAGTCGGGAAATTCGTTGCGCAGGGCGGTGAAGGAATCCAGGTCGCCCAGCATGATGTCGACCATGCCGGGGTCGAACATGCCGCCCCGCTCGTCGGCGATGTAGTCCCGCACGCGCGGCAGGGGCCAGGCCTCCTTGTACACGCGGCGGGAAAGCAGGGAGTCGAAGACGTCCACCAGGCAGGCGATGCGGCCGTAGGGGTGGATCTCCTCCCCGCGCAGCCCCCGTGGGTACCCCTGCCCGTTCCACCGCTCGTGGTGCTCGTGGGCGATGACGGCCGCGGCCTGCATGATGGGCCGCGGCGACCCCTTGAGAATCTGGAAGCCGATGCGGGTGTGCGTCTTCATGACCTCGAACTCCTCGGCCGAAAGAGGCCCGGGCTTGAGCAGGATGGAGTCCGGGATGCCGATCTTGCCCACGTCGTGCATGGGCGAGGCCAGGCGCAGGAGTTCGGCGTCCTGGGCGGCGAAGCCGAGGCGTTCGGCCATGAGGCGGCAGCATTCCGAAACTCTGCGCACGTGGCTCGCCGTCTCCTTGGACCTGGACTCCACGCACTCGCCCAGGGCGAAGATGATCTCCTTCTGGCTGCTGGCCAGTTCCAGGCCGAGCTGCATATTGTCCATGGCCACGGCCACGTTGCGGGAAAAGACCTCGACCAGCCGATGCTCGAAGGGGCTAAGCATGTGGTTCAGACGGAAGTAGAGCAGGTTCTCCCCGCCGCGCCGGGAACGGAAATACTGCACGAAATGGTCCCGGGTGAACTGGCTCGACTTCTCCCGCACGGCCTTTCGCAGGGCGCCCAGCACGTCCGGAGTCAGGCTGCAGGACAGGCCCGTCCCGCAGTGGCTGAACTCCCCGGTGCCGGCCAGCACGGAGATGTCCCCGTCCTGCACCGTGGCGGCGAAGCCGGAGGGCGAATGCAGGAACAGGCAGTCCTCGTTCACGCGCAGGAGCGAGCTCATCTGGTCCAGCACGCCGCGGGCGAAGAACTCCATGTCGCCGCGCTGGAAGAGCCCCTTGGTGGAAGAGATGATGAGCTCCAGTCCCTGGCGGGTCTTTTCGATGACGCGCAGGTCGTTGTAGGAGCGGATGGCCGTGGTCACGGTGGAGAAGAGCTTCTGGGCCGTGAGCTCGGTTTTGTGCTTGTAGTCGTTGATGTCGTAGCGGGTGATGACGTCGCGCTCCGGGGCCTGGCCCGGCTGTCCCGTGCGCAGGATGATGCGCGCCAGCCGGTTGCCGAGCTCGCCCCGGATGAACTCCACCAGTTCGAGGCCCGCCTGCCCCGTCTCCATGACCACGTCCAGGAGGATGACGGCGATGTCGGGCTCGGCGCGCAGGATTTCGGCGGCCTCGCGGCCGGAATAGGCGCTCAGGAAGTACAGCCCACGACCCGAGAAGGTCATGCCCTCCAGCACCATCCTGGTGATGACGTGCACCTCCTCCTCGTCGTCGACGATGAGGAGCTTCCATCCGGGCAGAACCCTGGAACCGGCGGCGTCGGATTCCGCGGCAAACAGCAGTTCGTCGGAGTGCGCGCCCGGGGAGGAGTGGGAGATGTCGTTCATCGGTTCACCGCGTTGCAGGTCTCATCCGCCATGGGCAGGCGGATTCAGTGTGACCCTCATGCCACGCGGACCGACATTTATCAAAACCTTTTTAAAACCCGGAGGATGCTTCAGAAACGGTGCATTCCCGCCTCCTCCGGGCCCGGACGTCCCCGCTAGAGCAGCTTCAGTTTCCTCGGCAGTTCGAGCCCCTGCAGGCCTGCCCTGGCCAGTGCCTCCTCGCCGGACATGACGCAGACCTGCCCCGAGGCCGCGGCCTCGCGCAGGAGCGTGCCGAAGGAGCGCAGATGGCCTTCCTCCGTGGCCAGCACCTCGTCGCGGATGCGCTGGCGCGTCTGCGTGGTCACTCCGGCCATGTGCTGGGTCATGGCCGTGAAGCCCTTGGCGTCGGGCAACTGGTAGGGGTCCAGGTCGCCGGAGGTGCCGATGATGGCCTTGAGCAGCTCGCCCCGGTCCAGGCCGACGTGCTCCAGGAACTTCCCGCAGCCGTCGAAGGCCGCCAGGGTGGAGGCGATGTTGGGGTCGCGGTAGGAGCCGAAGCTCATGAGGCCCGTCAGGCGGCCGTAGCTGCAGAAGCGCGCCGTAGGCCCCGCCCAGGACGCGCACCTGCTCCCAGAGCCAGGTCGTGCGCAGGTATTTCGACGGCCACGAGGCTCGAGCCGTGGAACGCGTAGCCTGCCGCGTGCAGGTCGCAGACCTTGCCGACGTAGTTGACCTGGGCCGGGATGATCAGAGCCTCGTGCTCCGCCGCGGCCGGGCCGGGCCAGACCGCACGCTCGGCAACGCCGCCGGGAAG
>DPKT01000217.1 GCA_003542385.1 Desulfomicrobium sp. | reverse complement strand
AGTCGGACAGGCCCAGGGCGTCGTGGGCGGCGCGGGCCATGGACTGCAGGCGCGCCGTCAGTTCGTCCGAAACGGGCGCCGGGCAGATCTCCTCGGTGGCGCCGGGCAGGTACTTGCTGTCGTAGTCGAAGAACTCGCCGCGCTTGGGTCGGATGAGGATGGGGGGGAGCGTCTGGCCTTCGAGCACCCCGCAGGTCAGCTCCTGGCCACGGATCAGCACCTCGGCCAGCAGGTCCTGACCGGCGATCTCCGGCGCGGCGAGGTAGGCGTCGAGTTCCTCCTCGCAGCCGATGATGCCCACGCCCAGGCTGGAGCCGCCGTTGTTGGGCTTGACCACGATGGGGAAGGACAGCAGGGGCCGCCACTCGTTGACGTGGCAGGCCGGGACGAACTCCCACTGCGGGGTGGCCAGCCCGGCAGCCTCGAAGATCTGCTTGGCCACGGCCTTGTTCAGGGCCAGGAGCGAACCGCGCGCGTCCGAGCCCTGGAAGGGCATGCCGATGCGTTCCAGCAGGCACTGGATGAGTCCGTCCTCACCGGGGGAGCCGTGCAGATTGATGAAGGCGAAGTCGTGCCCTTGGGTTGCGGCGTAGAGACCGCGCAGGTCGCGGGCCGGGTCGAAGAGGGTGACGCTGTGGCCGAGGGCGGTCAGGCCCTTTTCGATCTGGCGGGCGCCGCTTAAGGCCACCTCGCGTTCACCGGACCAGCCGCCGGCTATCAAAAGGATATTCATGGATTTCTTCTCCGAGAATGGTGCTGAAAAGATGTTCGATGGCCTTGCCCTGGTCGTGGGAGCGCCGGACCAGGGCGCGGCTGCGTTCCGTGTGCCCGTAGCGGGCGAAAAGGTCCTCGAAGCGTTCGCTCAGGCTGACGATCCTGTCGTGCTTGACCCGTTTGTCGGCGTAGATGACGGCCAGAGGCAGGAAAAAATTCTCCGCGTCGAGTTCCCCCGGCCAATGTACGTGATGGACGACGCCCTGGGCGATGCGCGGGTTGCGCGTCAGTTCCAGGGCCCAGGCCGCGCCGAGTTGGCTGTGGTTGCCGCCGTGGACGATGGACCACGTCTTGCCCAGGTCGTGCAGGAGGCCTGCGGCGCGCACGGACTGCACGAAATCGTCCCTCGGGAGCCCGTAAGGGTTGCCCAGTCCCTTGCCAGCAGCCATCTCAGCCAGGGCCGTGGCCACACCGGCGACCAATTCGCTGTGCACCTTGATGTGGTCGTACATTCCGTATTCGTCCCACCAGATTCGGCACTCTCCGTCCGTGGGAATACGCCCCCCGGCGTCGCCGGAGATGGGGGAAGGTGGAATATCGTTCATGCTGCGGGCCTTGGGGTGTCGAGCGGGTGCGGGAAGTGTTCATTGACACGGAACAGGCAGGGATTTAGCAACAGCGGTGACAAAAAGCAAAGCGGGAGATGTGCCCCATGTGCCTGGCTATTCCAATGGAAGTATTGACGATCGACGGCCAAAGCGCCGAGGTGCAGGTCGGCGGGACGCGGCAGACGGTCCGGCTGGATCTGATTTCCGAATTTCCGGAAGTGGGCGACTTCGTCATCGTCCACGCCGGCTTCGCCCTGACCCGGCTGGACCGGGAGGAAGCCGTCGCCACCCTGAAACTTTTCGAGGAAGGGCTGAACGTTGAGCTTATTTGACAACTTCAAGGACCCGGAGCTGTGCAAGGCCCTGCTGGACCGCATCCACAAGGAACTCGACGGCGAACTGCGCTTCATGGAGGTCTGCGGGACGCATACGGTATCCATCTTCCGCAGCGGCGTGCGGTCCCTGCTTTCGGACAAGGTCGTGCACCTCTCGGGCCCCGGCTGCCCGGTCTGCGTGACCCACGACAGCGAGGTGGCCGCGTTTCTGGAACTGGCCGGCAGGAACGCCATCATCGCCACCTTCGGCGACCTCATGCGCGTGCCCGGCCCGGACAAGAAGAGCCTCAAGAGCGCCCAGGCCGAAGGTGCTCGGGTCAAGGTCGTCTATTCGCCCTTCGACGCCCTGAAGCTGGCCCAGGACAACCCCGGCGACAAGGTCGTGTTCCTGGGCGTGGGCTTCGAGACCACGGCCCCGGCCATCGCGGCCACGGTCAAGGTGGCGCGCGAGCAGGGCATCACCAACTTTTCCGTGCTCTGCTTCCACAAGCTGGTGCCGCCGGCCCTGGACGCCCTGGTGGGCGATCCGGAGCTGAAGGTCCAGGCCTTCCTGCTGCCGGGCCACGTCTCGGCCATCATCGGCGTGGAGCCCTACCGCTTCCTGGCCGAGAAGCACGGCCTGCCCGCTGTCGTGGCCGGCTTCGAGCCCGTGGACATCCTGCAGGCCCTGCACCTCTTCGTGACCATGCGCAACGAAGGCCGGGCCGAAGTGGTCAACGCCTACACCCGCGTCGTGTCCGACGCCGGCAACCCCAAGGCCGTGTCGGTCATGCACGAGGTCTTCGAGCCGGCCGACGCCCTGTGGCGCGGCATCGGCCTCATCCCGGGCAGCGGCCTGACCGTGCGCGAGGAGTACGCGGCCTTCGACGCCATGCGGGTTTTCGGCATGGCGCTCAAGGAGGTCCCGGCCATCAAGGGCTGCCGCTGCGGCGACGTGCTCAAGGGCAAGCTCTCACCCGACGGGTGCCCGCTCTTCGGCAAGGCCTGCACCCCGGCCGCGCCCGTGGGGCCGTGCATGGTTTCCACTGAAGGGTCGTGCGCAGCGTATTACAAGTATAAAGTTTAGACCGCCCTGCGCGGTCCGGGCATGGGGCAGGATGGCCGCTGGCGATCCATGTCCCGTCCCTTTGTTTTTTTCAGATTGCACCAAAGGGGGATGCGTGGACAGGGTTCTTCTTGATTACGGCAGCGGCGGCAAGGCTTCGCATCGGCTCATCGGCGAACTGTTCCTCAAATATCTGGGCAACGCGGTCCTGGACCGATTGGACGACGCGGCGTTTCTGGAGATGAGCGGGCCTTTGTCCGTGAGCACCGACACCTTCACGGTCGACCCCATATTCTTTCCTGGCGGTGACATCGGCTCCCTGGCCGTGCACGGCACGGTCAACGACGTGGCCATGCTCGGCGCACGGCCAAAATACCTGACCTGCGGGTTCATCCTGGAGGAGGGGCTGCCCATGGCCGACCTGGAGCGTATCGTCGAATCCATGGGCCGGGCCGCCCGCGAGGCCGGGGTGCTGGTCGTCACGGGCGACACCAAGGTCGTGCCCAGGGGGGCCGTGGACAAGATCTTCATCAACACCACCGGCATCGGCGAGATTTTCGTGTCCGAGGCCCCGAGCGGCCGGCGCGCCAGGCCGGGCGACGCCATCCTCATCAGCGGTTTCGTCGGCGACCATGGCCTGGCCATCCTGTCCAAGCGCGAGGGCCTGACCTTCGAGGCGCCCGTGCTCTCGGACTGCGCCTCCCTCAACCACCTCATCGTGCGCCTGCTGGAAACCGTCCCCGAGGTGCATGTCCTGCGCGACCCCACCCGCGGCGGCGTGGCCACGACCCTGAACGAGATCGCCGGGCAGTCGGGCGTGGAGTGCCGAATTCTGGAGTCGAGCATTCCCGTGCGTCCCGAGGTCAGCGGCGGCTGCTCGTTCCTGGGCCTCGACCCGCTGTACCTGGCCAACGAGGGCAAGTTCCTGTGCATCCTGCCCCAGGAGCACGCCGAGGCGGCCCTGTCCGTCATGCGCGCCGACCCCCTGGGCCGCGATGCGGTGCAGATAGGCACGGTGCGCGCCGAACACCCCGGCAAGGTCGTGCTGGAGACGCCGCTGGGCGGCACGCGCCTCATGGACATGCTCGAGGGCGAACAGCTGCCGCGCATCTGCTGACATGAACCGCACCTTCGTCGCCATCGACTTCGAGACCGCGGACTCGCGCCGCGACAGCGCCTGCGCCGTGGGCCTGACCAAGGTCCGCGGCGGAGCCGTCGTCGACTCCCTGTACGGGCTCATCCGGCCGCCGCGCTCGCGTTTTTCGCCTTTCTGCGTGGGCGTGCACGGCATCCGTTGGTCCGACGTCAAGGACAGCCCGGGTTTCCGGGACTTCTGGATCGAGAATGCCGGCTTCCTGGAGGACGCGGATTTCCTGGCCGCCCACAACGCGAGCTTCGACAAGGGCGTCCTCGGGGCCTGCTGCACCATGGCCGGCCTGCCCGCCCCGCGTCTGCCCTTCGTCTGCACCGTGAACCTGGCCCGCAACCAGTGGAACCTGCGGCCGACCAAGCTGCCCGACGTCTGCCGCCACCTGGGCCTGACCTTGAACCACCACCACGCCGGCTCCGACGCCGAGGCCTGCGCCCGCATCGTCATTGCCGCCGTGGCGGAGAACCCCCGCTGCCTCGACCCGTTCGGCGTGTAGGAGGACACATGCCCCTGACCCAGGCCCAGTTGCGGGCCCATATCTTCCTGGTCATTCTCGACAAGTTCTCGAACACCGAGGAGCGCCGCCGCGAAGCCCTGGCGGAATACTTCCTGGTGACCATGCCCAACGTCTCCCAGGAGGCCGCCGACCGCCTGGCCGTCCTCATCCCGGACCTCATGCCGGAGCTCTATTCCAAATGGATCGGCGAGTTCGCCGACCGCCTCTTCGAGACCGTGCCCGACGACCAGCTTCAGCACCTCTGCGACGGCACCGTGGAAAACAACGCGGCCCTGGGCCTGGTCTTTCTCATGTTCATGGAGTCCGAGCGCATGGAGAAAGAGGTCGAGGAAGATCTGCGAGCCTACGCTCTCAAGCATTCGGGCAGCGACGACATGGGCGACCTGGTGGCCGCCTACCTGCGCGGCAAGGTCGACGCCCTGCGGGCGGAAGTGGCGGGGGAGAAGGCGCAGTAGGGACGCGCGAGGGAGATATCGTTGCAAAGTGAGGGCCGACAGGCCACTCGGGGGCGCTTCCTGAAAGTCCGCCGCACGCGATGAAAAAAGCCCGCCCAGGCGAACCTGGGCGGGCTTCTCGCGTTTGGCCCTTTGACTAGA
>DPKT01000274.1 GCA_003542385.1 Desulfomicrobium sp. | reverse complement strand
GTACCCGGCAGGGAAAAAGTTATCGCGGGTGCGGTTGAAATAACCGAACTGGATGCGCGGCACCCGCTGTTTGATCTCGGCCAGCATACTCGCCATACCGATGCCTTCACCGCGAACATCCAGAGCGTTCAGATACAGTTGCGGATCGATGCTGAGGTTGCGCATCTGAATGAGATCGATGCCGGTCTCCTCGACCAACCGCACCAGGGCGTCGATTTCCTCGCGGCGATCGCTCAGTCCCGGAAACACCAGGTAGTTGAGCATGGTGAACAGGCCCCGCGCCTTGGCCCGTCGCAGGGACTCGCGCACCTGTTCCAAAGTATATCCGCAGGGCCGGTGGTAGGCCTGATAAGCCTCCTCCAGGACCGAATTCATGGACACGCGAATGGAATCAAGTCCGGCATCGGCCAGCCTCTCGACGGCATCCGGGTCGGAAGCGTTGGAATTAAAATTGATGGTCCCCCGCGCAGTCTGGCACCGCATGGACCGAATGGCATCACATATGACATCGGCCTGCAGGATGGGATCGCCTTCGCAACCCTGGCCGAAGGAAACGATGGCGTTCTCGGCCTGCTGCAGATGGGGCACGGCCACCTGGCACAGCTCCTCGACGGTGGGTACGAAGGTGATGCGCTCCTGGCTGGAGGGACAACACTCCGGCGCCTCCTGCAGGGAAATGCAGCCCAGGCAGCGGGCGTTGCAGACCCGGGACGTGGGCAGGGGGGCTTCGAAGCGGCCCAGGGCCAGGTTGCGGGCCGCGGGGCAGCCGTAGGTCAGGGCGCAGTGGGTCAGGTGCCGCACCAGGCGGTTGTCCGGCAGATCGCGGAGCATTTCCTGGGCGCCCTTCTCGATGCGCGCCCGGGGGATGCCGCAGAAGACCTGGCGCTTGTCCTCGTCCACCTGCTTGGCGCAGACCCAGAAGCGGCCCTCTGCGAAACCCACGGCCCCGTAGGCGAACAGCGGCAGGACCGGAGCCCCCGGATCCTTCTCGAAGGCCGCGTGGGCCGTGAGGGTGTAGCCCGGGGCCACGAACGCGGCCACGGCCGACTCCTCGAGCACCTCCACCTGGCCGCTCTCCGGGTCCAGGCCCAGGGCCCGGCGGCCCGGCAGCAGGAAGAACTCGCTCTCCTCGGGCAGGGGGATGAACTCGTCGGGCCGGGGCAGGGACAGCTCGCCCGCCCGGCCGCAGAGCATGAGCAGGTCCGGGTGGTCGTAGATGCTGCCGTCGGGCCCGGCGAATACCAGGTTCGGCAGGGTCTTTTTGCGCGCGCTCACGGGGTCTTCGGCTCCGCGGGCCGGGGATGCAGGGTGCCGCCGCCCAGGAACAGGGTGTCGTACTGCACGTTGTCCCCGGGCTTCTCGAAGTAGCCGTCCTGCACGGTTTCCACCGGACCGGAAAGGAGCAGGTCCGAGACCGTGACGCAGCGGTAGCCCTGCTTTTCCAGGGCCGCGGCCAGCAGGGGCACCACGAGCTGGGTGTTCTTGGGCACGGCGTTGGCGTGCATGAGGATGATGGAGCCCGGCCGCACGGATTTCAGGGCGTGGGCCACGCTCTTTTCCGGGGCTCCAGAGCCGTCGTTCCACTCGCCCAGGGCGTCCCACTGGATCACGGGCAGGCCCATGGCGGCCAGCAGGTCCAGGGTGTGCGCGGCGTTGCGGCCGTAGGGCAGGCGGAACAGGCGCAGGCTCTCGGGCACCGCGGCCATGTCCTTGGCCAGGCCCCTGGCCGCGGCCCGTTTGCCCAGCTCCTCGCGCAGCAGCTCGTACTGGGCCTGGGTCCAGAGCACCTGGCGCGCGACCTCGGCGTCGTCCACGATGGCCATGTTGGCATGGGTCCAGGAGTGGTTGCCCAGCTCGAAGAGCGGGTCGACCATGAGCTGCATGGTCTGCTCCGGGTGGGAGCGCATCCACTTGCCGCCGGCGAAGAACGTGGCCGCAACGCCCTTCCCGCGCAGGAAATTGACGATCTCGGTGCGGTAGCCCGTACGGTTGCTGGCCCGCTCGCACAGATCGAAGGTCAGGGCCAGGACCTTGTCCCCGGCAGGGACATGCACGCGGCGGATGACGCCGCGCAGGTCCGCGGGGACTTCGGCCTGGCCCGCGACGGGTACGAGCCGCGCGGGCGGGGAGAGGTCCGCGGGTTTGGAGTAGGGTCGGGTGACCACATGATTGGACGGGGTCCCGGCCAGCTGCGCCCTGGTCCATACTCCGTCCAGAAGAACGCGCGAGCCCTGTGCCGCCAGCGCGAATCCCGCCGGCACTAGGGAGGCGAGCAGAATGAACCATACCGAGTGACGCAAAACTTTCATGGAACCTGCCGGTTTGTTTGAAGAGCATGTCTGGCAGTCGACGAACCTGCCCGTGAAAACCGCTCGACGATCTCACAGCGCCTCTTCACGGGCAAGCGTCAACGTAGCGCAGCGTGCTCACAGCACCGTCTCCCCGACATTTTTTCAGCCATGCGGAAATTCCTCTTGACGGACCTTGTGAGCGGTGTCACAAGTTGGTTGGTTGACCAACTCAAACATTTGCGGAGGAAATATATATGGAACTGCCAGGCCTCAAAACTTTTCTCGTTCCCGTCGACGGCGGCGAAGCTTCCCGCCGCGCCAAGCGTTACGCCATCGGCCTCGCCAAGCAGTGCGGCGGCAAGGTCGTGCTCTTCCACGCCCTGAGCCTCGTCAGCGCCCGCATCAGCCCCGAGGATCGCAAGAAGATCAACATGAAGGAGATGGAGCGCATCTCCAAGGTCCTGCGCCTTTACGAGGACGGCTGCCGGGAGGCCGGCGTGATGTTCAAGACGGTCATCGGCCACGGCGCCCCGGCCGACGCCATCATCGACGCCGCCCGCGCCAACCGCTGCGACATGATCATCATGGGTTCCGGCGGCGCGACCGGCGTGCGCAAGTTTCTCGGCGCCCTGTCCGACAGGGTCAGCGCGCGCAGTTCCGTACCGGTGGTCGTCGTGGGCGACGAATGCGCCTGCGCCAACTCCTGCGGCGGCTCCTGCCTGCGCCGTCTCGGCTTCGCGCCCGTCCCCAACCTGCAGAACGACATTTGCGCCTGCTGAGACGGGTTCGCCGGTTGCGCGACGCCGCCCGGCGGAAGCAACGGCCAATCAAAGCAAAACGCCCACGGCATCACTGCCGCGGGCGTTTCGTTTTTGGCCCCTCGGCGCTAGATCTTGCGGCGATCCACGATCCTTCCGCCGCCTTCGCGCTGCAGGGTGCGGGGTTCCACCAGGCGGACCTCGAAGGACACGCCCAGTTCGGTCTGCAGGCGGATGCGCACGTTTTCGAGGATGCGCTGGGACTGCTTGATGGAATCGGTGCAGAAGGACTCCGGGGCCTCAAGAAGAATCGTGGCCTGGTCCATGTGCCCCTGGCGGTCCAGGACGACCTGGTAGTGCGGGTCGGCAAGGCCCGTGGAGGCGATGAGCGTCTCGATCTGGGCCGGAAAGATGTTCACGCCGTGAATGATGAGCATGTCGTCGCTGCGGCCCGGGATGCGGGTCATGCGCCTGAAGGTCCGACCGCAGGCGCAGGGCGCCCCGATGAGAGTGGTCAGGTCGCCGGTGCGGAAGCGGACCAGGGGGAAGGCCTCCTTGGTCAGGGTGGTCAAGACCAGTTCGCCCCGCTGCCCCTCGGGCAGGACAGCGCCGGTTTCCGGGTCCACGACCTCGGCCAGGAAATGGTCCTCGTTGATGTGCAGTCCGCAGCGTTCCAGGCATTCCCCGGCCACGCCCGTGATCTCGCTCAGGCCGTAGTTGTCCGTGGCCTGGACACCCAGGCGCTCCTCGATCTCGCGGCGCGTCTCTTCGGTCCAGGGCTCGGAGCCGAAAAGGCCGAAGCGCAGGCTCAGGGCCGTCTTGTTGATGCCCATCTCATCCAGGGTGTCGGCCAGGTGCAGGGCGTAGCTCGGGGTGCAGATAAGGGCCGTGGTCCGGTAGTCCTGCATGATGGAGATCTGGCGCCGGGCGTTGCCGCCGGAGCTGGGGATGACGGAGGCCCCGATGAGCTCGGCACCGGAGTGGATGCCGAAGGCGCCGGTGAACAGGCCGTAGTTGAAGGCGATCTGCACGGCGTCGTCCTTGGTCACGCCGCCGGCCGTGAGGATGCGCGCGGCCAGCTCGGACCAGCGGCGCACGTCGCCTGATGTGTAGCCCACCACCGTGGGCTTGCCCGTGGTGCCCATGGACGCCTGCATGCGCACCACGTCGCGCAGGGGCACGGCAAAGAGCCCGTAGGGGTAGTTCTCGCGCAGGTCGGCCTTGGTGGTGAAGGGCAGACGCTGCACATCGGCCAGGGACTGCACGTCGTAAGGGTCGATGCCCAACTCCGCGAAACGCCGCCGGTACAGGGGCACGTTGCGCGCCACGCGGTTCAGGGTTGCCTGCAGCCGCTCCAGTTGCAACAGCTCCAGGTCGCCGCGATCCATGCATTCATATTCGCTCTGCCAGTACATCGTTCTCCCCCTATATCCCAAAATTCCCGACCATGCGCAGGACGCGTGAAAAGGTTCGAGTGCAAGGCGCAAGGCCAAAACGGGGCCGAAGTGTATCGAAATATACATGAGGGCCCGTTTTGGCCGCAGCAACGCGGCAATCGGGCCTTTTCACGCGTCCTGCTCGCGGCCCAGATAGGCGCGCTGGACATCGCGGTTGGCCAGCAGCTCGGCCGCGCTGCCCTGCAGGATGACGCGGCCGTTCTCCAGGACGTAGCCGCGGTCGGCGATCTTCAGGGCGCTCTTGGCGTTCTGCTCCACGAGAAGGACCGTCAGGCCCAGCCGGTCGCGCAGTTCCACGATATGCCGGAAAATGTCGCGGACCACCAGCGGGGCCAGGCCCATGCCCGGCTCGT
>DPKT01000176.1 GCA_003542385.1 Desulfomicrobium sp. | reverse complement strand
GCCAGGTCGAACTGCGTTTCGCCCAGGATCAGGTCGACGCCGCCTGCCACGAGGCCGCGGATCTGCTCCTTGAAAATCTCGACGAGCCCTCGGAAGGTGATGTCGCCCAGGGGTTCGACCATCTTGCCCGTGGGGCCCACGCTGCCGGCAACGAAGACGCCCTCGCCCACGGCTTGACGCGCGGCGCGGGCCATGGTCTCATTGACCTCGAAGACGTCGAGGCCCGCGGGAAGCTTGTGGCGGGTAGCGCCGAAGGTGTTGGTGGTCACGACGCGGGCGCCGGCCCGGGCGTACTCGCCGTGAATGGCGGACACAACCTCCGGGCGCGCCATGCCGAACTCCTCGGGGGATTGGCCGGGCTTGAGCCCCCGGCGTTGCAGCAGGCTGCCCATGCCTCCATCGAAGATCAGAACGTTTCCGTCCTTCAGGGAACGGCGAAAATCGCGCATTGTACACCTCGCGTCACGGCCGTGTCGGCGCCGGTTTGAACGAAGTGCCCTACTGAAAATCATTGAAAAGGACAAACAAAAACTCTATGATCGTATACTTTGAAATAGCGGAGTGATTCGGCGCACCCTCGTACTCGAAGCGTCCCACCGGATACCGATTTTTTCCTCATTTTCGGCCTCAGACGCCTAAGGATCGCCCCCAAGCGCACCATCATGAAGTTTAAGCAGCCACTCGAAGACGAAAACCTGGACGAGGAGTTCGAAGTGGAACCCGTCGAGATCATCGAAGACATCGGCGAGGACGACGGCTCCGATGACGACGGTCTCGAGGAGACGACCCCGCTGGCCGTGGGTCCGCTGGTGCTGGCCGCGCCCGCCCGGCGCGACGTGGCCACCCTCGACCCGCTGCACATCTATCTCCAGGAGATCAAGAAATTCCGGGCCCTGGAGCCCGACGAGGAATTCGACCTCGCGCGCCGCTACCGCGACGAGAAGGAGGAGCAGGCGGCCTTCATCCTCATCACCTCCAACCTGCGGCTGGTGGTCAAGATCGCCATGGACTTCCAGCGGCGCTGGATGAAGAACGTCCTGGACCTGATCCAGGAGGGCAACGTGGGGCTCATGAAGGCGGTCCAGAAGTTCGACCCCGACAAGGGCATCAAGTTCTCCTACTACGCGTCCTTCTGGATCAAGGCCTACATCCTCAAATTCATCATGGACAACTGGCGCATGGTCAAGATCGGCACGACCCAGGCCCAGCGCAAGCTGTTCTACAACCTGGGCAAGGAGCGCCAGCGCCTGCAGGCCCAGGGCTTCGACCCGAGCACCTCGACCCTGGCCGACAACCTGCAGGTCTCCGAGGCCGACATCGTGGAGATGGGCCAGCGCCTGGGCCAGCACGACGTGTCCCTGGACATGAAGATCGGCGACGATTCGAGCTTCACGCCCATGGACTTCATCCCCGCCCTGGAGGCCGGGATCGAGGAACGGATGGCCGCCGACGAGATCAGCGTGCTCATCCACGACAACATCGAGGCCATCCGGGACGGGTTGAGCGAGAAGGAGCTCGACATCCTGGAACAGCGCCTCCTGGCCGACACGCCCATCACCCTGCGCGAGATCGGCGACAAATACGGCATCACCCGGGAGCGCGTGCGCCAGATCGAGGCCAGGCTCCTGCAGAAGATCAAGAACCAGATGTCCAGCACCATCCAGGACTTTTCCGCCGAGTGGATCGAACATGAAGAATGAGATTCTACGCCGCATCAAGCAGGAGAGCGCCACGGTCACGCCCGAATCCCTGCCCAGCTTCTACACCGCCATGAGCGCCGAGCTGGCCTCCGCCAGGGACACCTTCTTCTCCCACCCCATGGTCCTGCGCTGCCGCGAAGACGTGCTGCCCTTCCTCAACGACGAGTTCGGGCACGGCATCGAGCATTCCAAGAAAGTGGCCATCGAGGCCTCCGCCCTCATCCTCGGCGAGGCCAAGACCCTGGGTTTCGACGCCGCCAGGCGCCTTGCCCTCATGGCCATGCTCTCGGGCCTGCTGCACGACACCTGCCGGCTGGAGGGCGAACACGCCTCGCGGGGCGCCGAGCTGTCCCTGATGATCCTGCGCGACTACCCACTGACGGACGACGAGAAGCAGATGATCGCCTCGGCCGTGCGCTGCCACGAGGCCTTTTCCCCGACAATGGATTTCGGCCACGCCGGGACCCAGTTCCTGGCCGACGCCCTCTACGACGCGGACAAGTTCCGTTGGGGGCCCGACAATTTCATGACCACCCTGTGGGAGATCTGCAACTACCAGGAATGGACCCTGCAGCAGATCCTGGACAAGTTCCCGGCCGGCCTCGAAATGGTCTCGGCGGTGCAGAACACGTTCCGAACCCCGGCGGGCAAGATCTACGGGCCGGAGTTCATCGAGCTCGGCCTGAGCATGGGCAGAAAAATCTATCTGATAATACAGTCATTTTGCCAGAAAAATGACTGTTCCGGACGCCTCGTTCCATGACCATCACCCCTGCCATACGATTTCTTCTTCCGGTCCTCCTGGCCGCGCTGCTCGGGTGCGCCGCCAGGCCGACTGCGCCGGACTCCC
>DPKT01000039.1 GCA_003542385.1 Desulfomicrobium sp. | reverse complement strand
GCGGCCATGCACGGGCCGTGGCGGTCGGGGCCGACGCTGAGCTGCCCGCCGCGGGAGCTGATGAACGAGTCCCCGCCGATGCCGATGGACTCGACCTTCAGGGCCCGCACCAGGGTCGGGTGCTCGCCGATGGAGATGCCGTCGCGCTCCAGGAGCGGGATGCCGTCCAGGAGCACGGCCATGTCCGTGGTGGTGCCGCCGATGTCGAGGATGAGGGCGTCCTCGGTCTGCGGGGCGGTGCTGAGTATCCCCATGACCGAGGCTGCCGGGCCGGAAAAGATGGACTGCACCGGGATTTCCCGGGCGAGCTTCAGGGGCATGGTCCCGCCGTTGGCCTTGACGATGTTGATGTCGGCCTGGATGTTCAGGTCCTTGAGGCTCTGCTCCAGGGCGTCGGCGAAGGTGTTGAAGGTGCGCCAGACGGCCGCGTTGTAGTAGACGGTGCTCACGCGCCGGCCGAAATTCAGGGACTCGGACACGCGGTGCCCCTGGGTCACGAAGTCGGCCTGGGGCGCCAGGGCCTCGGCGATGGCCATCTCCTGCTCGGGGTTGCGCGTGCAGAACTTGCCGACCACGCCGTAGACGCGGATGCCTTCCTCGCGGCAGCGCGCGGCCATGGGCTTCATATACTCGGGGCGTGCCTTGGCCGAGACGGCCCCGCGATGGTCCACGCAGCCCGAGAGCACATGGTACTGCGTGCCGAGGGCGTAGGACTGGGGGTTGATGCCGGGGCCGGGGATGACGAACATGCCGACCTTTTCGGTACGTCCGGTGACGATGGAGTTGGTGGAGAGGGTCGTGCTCAGGTTGAGGGTACGGATTTCCGCGCCCTTGCAGTCCCTGAGGATGAGGCGGAGGACTTCGGAGATGGTCGCAAGCAGGTTGTCGTGATCCGTGGGCACCTTGGCCATGGCTTCCACCCGGCCATCCCGGATGCAGACGCCGTCCGTGTGGGTTCCGCCGACATCGATTCCGATAAGCATATGTCCGATCCTTGGGGCTGACGGTTGGCCGTGGCGGACGCCGCGGCTTCCGGGCGGCTTCGGCCGGCCCGGTGTGCTCGGGCGGGCTGAAGTCGGACTTGAGTTTTTTCCGGGCATGCAGCACCTCTGGCCGCATGCGCCGAAGTCTGGTGACTTCGGGCGGGAGAAACGCAAGTTGCTTTTTCAGGTTGCATATTTACCGGACTGCAGGCGAAGCGCAAGCAGAATTCCGTAAACGGAGGGATATGATGGATAAACAGCTGGTGGACGGTTTTCTGGACTGCGTGCGGGAGGCCGGGCGGGTGGTTCGCGAGCAGTGGAATGACCCCAGGGAGATCGCCTTCAAGGGGCGCATCGACCTGGTCACCCAGACCGATCTGGCCGTGGAGCGCCTGCTGTCCGAACGCCTGCCCGCGCTTCTGCCGGGGTCGTCCGTGCTGGCCGAGGAGTCGCATACGACCCTGGTTCCCGGCGACCTGACCTGGATCGTGGACCCGGTGGACGGAACCACGAACTACGCGCACCGGATTCCGATGGTCGCCGTCTCCGTGGCCCTGTGGCGCGGGGGAAGGGTGGAACTCGGCGCGGTGTTCCTGCCCGTCATGGACGAGCTTTTCTGGGCCGTCAGGGGAGAGGGCGCGTTCCTGAACGGCGAACGCATCCGCGTCAGCGGCGAGGCGTTCATGCAGTCGGCCCTGATCGCAACCGGGTTTCCGTACTCCTTTTATGCGGAGATCGACGAGGTCTGCGAGCGCCTGCGCCGCGTGCTGCTTGCGTCCCAGGGCATCAGGAGGATGGGCGCGGCGGCCGTGGACCTGGCGTACACGGCCTGCGGCAGGCTCGACGGCTACTACGAGACGGGCCTCAAACCCTGGGACACGGCCGCGGGGTGGCTTCTGGTGGAGGAGGCCGGAGGCCGCGTCAGCGCCCTGGACGGGGACTACGCCCTGGGCAGCCACATGATCGTGGCCACGAACGGTGCCGTGCACGAGGATCTGCGGGAGCTGCTGCGGCTCGGGGACGAGGGGTGAGGCCCGGGGGTCAGACGTCGATGTCCAGGGACGAGAGCGGCGCGACCAGTTCCCCCTTGGAGTCGTAGAGCCCCGCATCGGGCTGCCCTGCCGGGGCGTCCTGCTCCTGGCCGGCATACTGCTTCCGGTGTTTCTTGCGCCGGTGGGTGAGATCCCAGGAGGGCTGTCCATCCCTCCATCGCCGCTGCGAGTCGGATTCGAGAACGCGCAGGCCCATGCCCGCCTCCTTGGCCGTCCGTGGCCGCTGTCGTTGCGTGGAAAGGGCTTCCCTGCCCATGCACTTTCTATCGGACGACCTCCGAAAAACTTGAATCCGCGTTCTTCTGTCCCCGGCGACATGAAAAAGGCCCCCGGTGGATCCACCAGGGGCCTTCTTGCGGGGCTTGCCCCGCAATGAGCGTCATGCCTGTTCCCTCAGACCGAGCTGTCCAGGAGCGTGCCCCGGCCCGTGTACACGGGCATGAGCACATCCGTCTGGAAGGTGTACGAGTTCTGGTTCTGATGGCGGTTGGTGTTTCTGTTCATGTAGTCGATGGTCGTGCTGACCACGGCCGCCCCGAAGGTCTCCCTGTCGAAGGGTGCGGCTTTCGGGGTCCCGCCGCCGTGCATGTAGTCGAGAGTCTTCCCGACCACGGCGGCGCCGAAGGTCGTCTTGTCGTAAACGGGGGCGTATCCCCCCGACATGCCTTGAATGTCCATGACTCCTCCCTGGTTTTGGGAACATGACGCCTGATTGGAACAATCGGCCGGACGGGCGGAAAACTTGAGGCCGGGACGGCGCGTCAGGAAAACCAGCGCAGGCCCGGCATGCCGGGCAGCAGCCCCTGCCGCGTGCAGCACTCGCCGAACAGGGCCAGGCCGGCCTGTTCCCTGGGGCCGAGGTCGTAGTTCATGGCGCGCCAGTAGCGGAGCAGGGCGGGGCTGGTCAGCCAGTCGGGGAGGTCGGGCAGGCGGGAAAGGGCCTCGAAATGGCCCTCAAGATCGGCGGTGATGGCGGCGATATGCGCCTGCAGCCGTCCGAGCTGTTCCCGTGCGGTTCCGGACAGCCCGCGGCGCACGATCCACACGGCGAAGACGAAGGGCAGCCCGGTCCAGGCCGCCCACTCCGTGGCCAGGTCCACGATGTGCCAGCCTTGGGGCGGGTGCACGAAATGGCGCAGGGCGATGTTGCCGATCTCCAGGAAGGGGCGCCCCGTGGCCAGGCCGGCTCCGGGCTCGACCTCCTGCCACCTGGGTGCGGGCAGCCCCCACTTCTGGCTCCAGAGGACCTTCAGCAGGGCCGCGGACGTGGCCGACGCCCCGGTCAGGCAGACGGGGCCGGGATTGCGTTCGAGCCACGCGGGCAGTTCGGCCAGGGGTGCGGGCGAGAGGAAGAGCACGCTCTGCACTTCGGCGTGGGCGCAGATGGACGCCCCGGGCAGGAGCTCGTACTTTTCGGCGTGGAGCAGGTACTCGAAGGACGAGGACGGGGAGATGTCCAGATCGCCCGAGGCCAGGGCCGCGTTCAGGCGGCTGGGGTGGCCGGGGACGTAGCCGAATTCCGGGCCTTCGGGGCAGACACCTTCCAGCAGATGGAAGACGTGCCAGATGTTCAGATAGTCGATTCTGCCGATGCGAAGTGTCATGTGCGTAAAAAAAGGCGGGGTCGCCCCCGCCTCCGGTTCGTCCAATTTCGGGCCGGATTAATCCAGCTGGGCCATCAGCGTGGCGCGGATGTCGTCGATGGAGCCTTCGCCGTCCAGTTCGATGTACTTGAAGCCGGCGTCCTTGGCCAGGTTCTTGTAGTAGTAGGAAGCGGCCAGGGTGCCGGTCTTGGTGTCGTAGTAGATGTCGTGGCGCTTGTCGATGGCGCCCTCGTCCTGGTCGTCGGCGCGGGCGGAGAGATCGCCGCCGCAGACGCGGCACTTGTCGCCGTTGGGCTTGATGGCGTCAATGAAGATGTTGTTGGGGTGGTTGTTGTCGTTCTTGCAGAGGCGGCGGCCCATGATGCGGTTCTTGGCCACTTCGCGGGGCAGGAGGATCTCGATGACGAAGTTCAGCTTCACGCCGTCGGCCTGCAGGGCTTCCCACAGCTTCTGGGCCTGGACGATGGAGCGGGGGAAGCCGTCCAGCAGCCAGCCGTTGGGGCT
>DPKT01000129.1 GCA_003542385.1 Desulfomicrobium sp. | reverse complement strand
CACCCGTCTTCGAGCTCCTGGGACTGGAACCGCGCTCCAAGCGTCTGCGCCTGGTCGAGGCCTGGCTCGGCCTGCCCGCGCACTGGGACCGCCTTCTCGACGGCGTCCCCCTGGCCTGCGCCATACTGCTGGCCGGGTTTTCCGCCCGCGACCTCGCCGCGTTGGAACCGCTCTTCGACGGCCTTTCCTGGTCGCGCGGCAACGCCGTGAACCTGCTGACCTGGCTGCGGGAGACGTGCCTGCGGGACGGCACGGACGCAGCCGGTCTGCTGCGGGATTGCGGCGTGGGCGGCATCCTGGCCGAAGGCCTCTCCCCCAGGGACGCCATGGCCCGCATCTCCCAGCAGATCCGGCTGCGCCGATTCCCGCGCCTGGGCGCCCTGGAGAAGGAATTCACCGAAGCGGCCCGCAGGGTCGCGGCCGGAACGCGCTGGCGCATCGTCCAGCCTGACCAGTTCGAAAGCGACACGGTGGAAATGACCGTCCGTGCGCGAAACGTCGACGAAATCCGCGCGGCCGGCGCCGAACTGGCCCGCATGGCGGCCCGCGAAGACTTGGCCGCCCTCTTCCCGGCGGAGGGCGCATGAGCGCCCTTCCTGCGCACCTGCAGGGCATCAGCCGCATCGTCATGGACGAGGCCGTGGCCCATACGCCCATCGCGCGCCGCGTCAGGGACAAGCTCCCCCACCTGACGCCCGAAACCCTGGCCGAGGGCGAGAGCCTGACACCGGGGCTGGACCGCGAGGACATCCTCTACCTCAAGCGCTACAAGGGCCGTTTCCTGCGCCACTGCCCCGGCACCAGCCACTACCGCTGCTGCGGGTACCAGATCATCCACATTGGCGAGAACTGCCCCCTGCGGTGCTCCTACTGCATCCTGCAGGCCTATTTCCAGGACCGCGTGCTCAAGGTCTGGGCCAACCAGGACGACCTCTGGGCCGAACTGGAGCGGGCCTTTGAATCCGTCCCGGGACGCCGCTACCGGGTCGGCACCGGCGAGTTCACCGACTCCCTGGTGCTGGAGGCTCTGACGGGCTACAGCCGGGATCTGGTGGAATTTCTCGGGCGCTTCCCGCAGGTCTGCCTGGAACTCAAATCCAAGGTCGTCGACCTCTCCTGGATGGACGCGGTCCGCGACCCGTCCCGCGTTCTGCCGGCCTGGTCCATGAACGCGCCTTTCATCGTCGAGCGGGAGGAGCAGGGCCAGTGCGCCGGGCTGGAGGAAAGACTGGCCGCCGCCAGACGCTGCGCCGAAGCGGGCTTCCGGGTCTGCCTGCACTTCGACCCCGTCATCCATTTCCCGGGGTGGCAGGAGGGGTACGCCCGCACTGTAGAGATGATCTTCGACCATCTGCGGCCCGAGAACATCGCCTACGTCAGCATGGGGTCATTCCGGCACATGCCGGACCTCAAACGCTGCATCAGCGAAAATTTTCCGCAGTCGTCCTATATCTACGGGGAGTTCGTGACGGGCATCGACGGCAAGCAGCGCCTGCTGCGCCCTCTGCGCGTGGAGCAGTTGCGATTCCTGGCCGACAGGCTCAAAGGGGGCGGGCTGGATAGACAGCTTTACCTGTGCATGGAGTCGGACGAAGTCTGGCGGGCCGTGCTTGACCGCACGCCCGAAGACCTGGGGGGGTTGTACCGGCACCTCATGGCCCGGGCCTTCGGGGACTGACCCCGCTCCGCACGCGGCGGCGACGCCGCCCTTACTCCGCCACCAGGAAGGGACAGGACAGAAGAAACACGCAGGGCGGGCCCGGCAATGCCGGACCCGCCCTGCTTCGTGACAGCGAGAAATCCGCGCTATTCCGCCTTGCCCTTCATGATGGAGCTCAAATCGAGATTCATGTTCTTGATGCAGCTGTCCTTGAGATGGCAGCGCTCGCAGCCGTAGCGGTGGGGATACGGGGTGAGGGTCGCGTACTTGCGGTTCATGGCCCCGGACTCCTGCAGGTCCAGGCCGAGTTTCTCCAGTGTGCGGCGCAGGGGCTTGGTCGGCTCGGGCACGGGCGCGCACTCCTTTTCCCCCAACTCCGGCATGAGAGCCTTCAAGGTGCCCATGATCATGGTCTGGGCGATGGCCTCATGCTTGAAACCCTCCGAGGGCGAGGTCTTCCAGATCTCGTCCACCTCGTCCTCCACCTTCTTTTCGAGATACACGAGAACGTGTCCCTTGCGCGCCCCGAGCTGGTAGACCTTCAGGTTCAGCCGCCATTTCTCCCAGGTGCCGAGCACCGAAAGCATCTCCTGCGGACCGATCTCGTCGACCTGGGCCAGAAAAAGGAACGTGGAAAAATCGAACTCGGGCTGAATATCCAGCTCGGAGATGGACAATATCTTCATGAACGGCATCCTGTGGGTGTGATGAACGAAAAAAACCGGGACCTGCCCGGCGTGCGATGTTCCTTGATACACTTGCGGCGCAAATTCAAGAATTATCCGTGTCCCGCAGATGCTTGGCGGCCCAGAGGGAGGCCTGGAGCCGGTTGGGAACGTCGATCTTCCTGTAGATGTTGTAGATGTGAGACTTGATGGTGTTGAGGCTCAGAAAAAGCTTGGCCGCGATGTCCTTGTTGGTGGCGCCTTCGGCCAGCATGAGCAGGATCTCGCGCTCGCGCTGGCTCAACTCTTCTCCCTGCTCCTCCTCCGTGGGGACGGCTTCCACGGGGCGGTTCTGGCGGCCCAGGAGAAAGGCGGACATGGCTTCACGGGAGAACCAGAGCTCGTTGTCCAGCATGGCGTTCACGCCCTTGACCATGGTCTTGAAAGGCGAGTTGCGGTAAAAGACGCCGCGGATTCCCGTGTTCAGGGCCTCAAGCTCCAACGAGCGGTCCTCGGGCACGTTGAAGAGGGCCACGGAAGTGGTCATGAACGGCGAATCCTCTCCCCCGGCTTCCCGCAACAACTCTTCCATGGTCAGGCCCGTGCAGTCGAGGAGGGTCAGATTCGGACGTGCCGCCTCCAGGATCTTCGGCAAGGACGAGGAATGGCTGCAGTTGGCGCCGGTTTCCTGACTGAGGCGAGCCGCGAGCAGGTCGTTCAGGAGCGGGTCCTCCCCGACAATCCCGATCATGACCGGGCCGGCCTGCCCGGCTTTGCCGGCGGAGTTGACGCGGATGGCCGTCACCTTATCCGGGTCGAAGGCGATGGCCATGCCGTTGGATTCGCTGCGGATGACCGTTCCCTCGACCTGGAAGCGCGACTGGAACATCCCCGGCTTGCGGCTGCCGAAATCCAGGGAAATTTTGAGCGTCACGGGCGTGCCCACCGGGTAGGTCTGCCCAGTTTCGAAAAAGACGCCACCGGCGGAAATGTTCGTTGTGGCCAATGCCTGGTCGGAGTGGTCGTACATGATCGAACGTACCTTCGAGGGAATGCTCATGGAAAAGCGTTCAATTCTTCTTCGGTTGTCACTCTTTGACGCATCGCCGCCTCGGGTCATGCCTGCCTCCGTCGAGCTCACTGGGTCATTCGGAAGTCGAAGGTCCCGTGCTGGATAATTTTTGCGGCAACAAGTTGTTCTTTTTCAGATACAAGAGAAACTTCTGCGCTATCTCCAGATCCTTGTTCAACTTCAGCGCATTGCGCAGATGCTCGACGGTTTTCATGATGTCGGCCTTGGCGAAGCAGGCCCGCGCCATGTTGTAATGGAGGTTTTCGTCATTGGGGGACAGTTCCAGGGCCTTGGCGTAGTACTCGATGGCCTGGTCGTACATCTCGTTCTTGCGAAGGCTGATGCCGAAGTCGTTGAAAAGATGCTTGTGTTCAGCCTCGAAGGTCGCCTCCATCTTGATCAGGCGCTGAAAGATGTTGTCGGCCTTGCCCGTCTCCCCGCGCTCCAGATAAGTCAGCCCGAGGCCGAAATTGGCGCGGATGTTCTCCTCGTCCACCCGCAGGGCGTTGCCGTACTCCATCTCCGCGCTGTAGGTCTCGCCGTTGGAGCGATGGCGCTCGGCCTTGGCGATGGTCTGGTTCAGCTTGCGGATGCTGGGGTAGACCTTGCTGGTGTAGAATTCGGGTTCGGGAAAGTAGCTTTCCAGGAACTCGTCTTTGGAAATTTCCTGCTTGGGGCCCGAAGGGACGTAGTTCGGGTTCAGGGGCTGAATCCAGATCCGGCTCTCCTCGTCCTCTTCGGCGAACCAGTACATGGTCTGCGTGGTCTTGCGGACCGTCGCGCCCGCTCCGACCTTGGCGATCCTTTCGGAAGAAAAGACCCCCTTGATGCGGGATCGTTGTGATTCGGCTTCCGCCATGGGTTCCCCTCCAAGCAGGATTTACCCGGTCGCCTCCAGATACATGCGCGCGGCTTTCACCGGGTCGGCCGCCCTGGTGATGGGCCGTCCCACCACCAGATAATCACTGCCGTCGCGGGCAGCCTGGGCCGGAGTGCAGACCCGTGTCTGGTCACCCGCGTCGGCATCGGGAAGTCGAATGCCGGGGGTCAGGAGCCGAAAATCCGCTCCACATGCCTGACGAATAACAGAAACTTCCCGGCCTGAACAGACCACGCCGTCCAGTTTCCAGTTTTTGGCCGACCTGGCCAGATGAACGGTCAGATTGCGCACGTCCTCGTCGGTGCCGCCGGGATTCCAGGCCAGATCGGCCGCACCCATGCTGGTCAGGACGGTCACCCCGAGAATGAGCGGCGCGGTCTGGCCTGGAGAGAGGGCCAAGTCCCGCCCGGCCGCGGCGGCCTCGCACATGGGAC
>DPKT01000230.1 GCA_003542385.1 Desulfomicrobium sp. | reverse complement strand
CTGTCCGCGAGGGCATGGATTGAAGCTCATCCCCTTCGATGGTGGCTTTGCCGGCCACGCGCCTTTCCGCAAGGACGTTGACCGCGTCCAGCCGATAAAGGGAGCCGGTATCGACGGTACGGTTCTGGTCGTCCGCCGGTGCGGGATAGGCCCCGTTGCCAGCACCGGTCACCGACGCCTGATCCGAGAGGAGCGACTCTTCCGAAAACGCGCAGGCAACGGGTCCGCTCGCGGCCACCAACCAAAGCGCCAGAAGCGCCGAACGGACTGCTTTACGCACGTTATTCTCCATGAGGCCCGGCGGGGCCTGGGTTTGACTACTCGACATGTACTCGTGCTTGATGCATGAAACAAAGAATTTACAGTTACGAATGTCATACAAAATATCAATAGCAATGCGCACCCTGATTTTCGCCGTCATCCTAATTATTACACCCATCGCCGCAAGCGCATTTGAGGATATCCCCCTAGGCGTGGATCAGATCGATGTGTCCTCGAAACGCGCCAGCCACAACACCGTCATCGACGCCGCGCAGGATTCCGACGGGTATATCTGGCTGGCGTCCCTCCCCGGTCTGTACGTGTATGACGGCAACCTCGTGCGCCCGGTTTTGGAGGATGTTCTCGGGGGCACCCGGATCAGGGACATGCATATCGACTCCGACGACACCCTCTGGCTGGGCACCAACTCCGGCGTCCTCTCATATTCGCTGAAAACCCGGACGGCCCGCTGGTATCGCGATACGAATTCGACCGATGGCCTCGCCTCGGACACCGCCCATACCATGTTCGAGGATTCGAGAGGGACGCTGTGGGTCGGGACCGCAATCCGGAAATATGAAGACCTCGAGCAGACGAAAGAGGCTGCGTCGACCTTGCACCGCTACGAACCATCCTTCGACAGGTTCGAGCGGACCGGGAATCTCTCCCTCGGCCCGAACGGCAGAGCCGCAATCCTGCACATTCGCGAAGACGCTCACCGCAACCTGTGGCTGGCCACAGACCAGGGACTCTACCGGCTCAACGGGAACCAGGGACCGGCCACGTTCATTCCCCTGTCCACGCACGAAGGGTACTCCGCAAAAAAGATCGCCTTCGACTCCCGCGGCAACCTCTGGGTCAGCGTCTCGAAACGAGGCCTGTGGACGCTGCCGGCCGAATCGGACCGCTTGGAGCTTCACAGGGCGACCGAAATCCAGGGGGACCATATCCAGGACCTTCTAACCGATTCGGATGGGGACATCCTGATATGCAGCAACAAGGGGCTGTTCCGATACGCGGCCATGGACGGCAGCTTTTACCGGCATCCATTCTTTTTCTCGGGACAGCCCCGCCAGGATCCCGAGCACGTCATGTCCATCCTGGAGACATCGTCGGGCAACCTCTGGATCGGAACCATCAACCAGGGCGTCCTGCGCCACACGATGCATCCCGGCGCTCGAATAGCCGCGCTGACCGTCGATGAAAGCAAAGCAGGACAAACCTCCGCAAGTCTCGACGACATCCTCCACGTCACGGTCGCCCCGGACTCACGGATTTATGTCAGCCCCAAAAGCGGAGGCGTATTCAGGTCGCGCGGTCCGGTCACGGCCAACAGGCTGAACCATTCCGCAAAAATCGAACTCGAACCTTTTCTGGAAAAGGCCAAGATCAAGTCCATGGACTGGGCTCCGGACGGTTCGCTCGTGTGCGGTCTGCACAACGCCGTGCTGCGGATCGCCCCCGATGGGTCGACGGAAAGGATCCAGATCGAGCCGAGCCCCGAGACCGTCTTCGTCGATCTGGACATCGAGCATCTGACATGCATGGAGGACGGAAGCTTTTGGTTCGGGACGAAATTCGAGCTTTTTTCGTGGAAGCCAGGCACTCCCGTAAAAAGGTCGGAGGGAGTGAAGCCCGAAAGCGGCCCGATCAGTTGCCTGCATCGTTTTGAGGGCACTTTCTGGGTCGGTCACGGCCAGAACATCACCGTCATCGACGCGGCATCGGGAAAGCGGACCCGGCTTGATGTGCCCCAGGCGGCCTGGACGGACAAAGCCACCATCAAGAGCATCCTCGTCGAAAATTCCGCAACAGCCTGGCTCGCCACGACAAAAAACGTCTTTCGCTTCGACATGCGAACCGGAAACCTGACGCCCGTTCTTACACGGGCCCAGCAGCGGATCCCCCAGGCGCTGTCGTTGTGGCGGAACCCCGACGGCGGCGTCTGGCTGCACACGCAGGACAAGATATACAGGATTTCGGCGGGCTCGGAACGGGCCGATGAGGTCCTGCTCGGCGCGGACCACCCGTCCGTCAGCATTTCCTCCGGCCCGGCCCTCGTGGCCGGGCACGTCCTCGCCTACGGGCACACCGACGGCCTGCTGCTCATCGACCCCCAGAGAATCGTCAGGTCCGCCCGAATCGCCCCGAAAATTTCCGAGGTCCGCATTTTCGGCACGTCACTGCCCGCGACTCAGCTCGGCAGAATTCCCGACCATCTCGATGTGGACCATCACCAGAACTATCTGACCGTCACCTTCTCGCTGCCCGAAGCGAGCACATTCCACCCCCCCCGATTCTTCTACTTCCTCGAGGGCGTGGATTCCGCATGGAACGACGCCGGTTCCCAAAGAACCGTCAGCTACGCCCACCTCAAACCGGGCCGTTACGCCTTGCACGTCAAGGACGGATACGACGGCGAGCATATCTCATCCCTGGGCATCGACATCAGGGCGCCGTGGTGGCAGACCGCCTGGGCCAAGGCGGGATACGCGCTGACCTTCGTCCTGGCCCTGCTCACGGCCTCGCGCGTGTTCGCCCATGTGCAGACCACGCGGATCCGCAAGGAGATGCTCGAAACCCTGGTCATGCAGGACCCTCTGACCGAGGTGCCCAACAGGCGCAAGTTCAAGGAGGTGCTGGCCTCCGAGAAGAGCCGCTGCAAACGCAGCAACCATCAGATCTCGGTGCTCATGATCGACATCGACTTCTTCAAGGGGTTCAACGACCGGTTCGGTCATCAGGCGGGAGACAAGGCGTTGAAGCGGGTGGCGCAGAGCGTGAGCTCGGCACTCAGGCGGCCCGAGGATTTCGTGGCCAGGTTCGGCGGGGAGGAGTTCGTGGTGGTGCTGCCGAGCACGAACAGGGCCGGGGCCGAGCGCGTGGCCCAAAAGATTCAGGACGCCATCTTCCTGGCCAACATCCCCTACCCCGGTTCCCCCCTCGCGGACAGGATCACACTGAGCATAGGGATTTCAACCTTCAGCCCGCAAAGCGACCTGCACATCGACTCGGGCCTCTTCTCGGCCGACCAGGCCCTCTACCAGGCCAAGCGCAACGGCCGCAACTGCGTCTTCTACAAGGACCACTGCCTGGCGCTAACGCCCGTGCGGCAGTGACTGGAAGTCGTCCATGCCGCACAGCCCGCAGGCCTGACACCCGTCCTGCGGGCATGGCGGCGTGACCATCCCGCGCCTGTACTTGACCCACTCCGAATACAGAAACTTCCGCGACACCCCGATCTCCAGCCGGTCCCACGGAAAAACCGTGTCGCGTTCGGCGTGGCGGAGCAGGACGTCATGCACCAGGGCGTCGTGCTCCCGCATGGCCGCGGGCAGGCCGATTTCTGCCGCGCGTTCCAGACAGGGGAATATTTCTTCCCCGCCCCTGGCCAGAAACATCTGCACCCTCGCCTGGGCCGGGTTTTCCCCTGCGAAGCGCATGCCCTTGAAGCGTCCCACGATGCCTTTGAATCTCTTCATGGCGGCTTTGAGACGGTCCTCGTCGGGCGTGTCGGCCCACTGCAGGGGAGTCCAGGCTTTGGGCACCAGGCAGCTGACCGAGAGGGATACGAGTTCCACGCCCTTCTTGCGGTTGCCCTGCCCGGCCTTCCGCGCCGCGTCGACGCAGGACATGAACTCCTCGAACTCGGCCCAATCCTCCTCGCCCTCGTCGGGCCAGCCCGTGATCATGTAGAGCTTCAGCGTCCCGAACTGCAGGCGGCTGACGCGGGCCACGGCCTCCAGGAAGGCGTCCTCGGAAAAGTGCTTGTTCATGGCCCGGCGCAGGCGGCGGCTCGCACCCTCCAGGGCCAGGGTCACGGAGCGGGTTCCGGTGTGCCGCAGGAAGCCGAGCAGTTCATCCGTCAGGCCATCGGCCCGCAGGGACGACAGGGAAAACTTGACCTTGCGCTCCGCCAGCCAGCGCAGGAAGGGGAGCAGGTCCGGCCAGTCCGTGAGCGCCGTGCCCACGAGGCCGACCTTGTGCGGTTCGCAGCGCTCGACAATCTCCTGCAGCGCGGCCATCTCGGCGTGGCGGGGCGGCTTGTAGATGCTGCCGGCCGCGCAGAAGCGGCACCCGTACGGGCACCCGCGATTGACCTCCAGCAGCAGCATGTCCCGGAACTGGGCCTCGGAACTCACGAAACAGGAATAGGCCGGACTGCCCAGGACGTTCGAGGCGCCTACGACGGCCCGCCGCACACGCTCAGGGCTCATGCCCGGGACCATGACGCCCGGCAGCGGCG
>DPKT01000046.1:435-4759 GCA_003542385.1 Desulfomicrobium sp. | reverse complement strand
TGCTCAAGGCCGACGGATCCGTCGGCGGCCTCCTGACCATTCACGGCGGCGGCTCGGCGTGCAAGCCGGTCCTCGGGAAGCCCGTGGGCCCCGAATATTTCGTGCAGATGAACGGCCGCGACGTATTCAAGTACGCCGTGCGCTGCATGGCCGAGGTCTCGGAGACGGTCCTGGAGCGCAACGGCCTGACGGCCGGCGACGTCGACCTCATCATCCCTCACCAGGCCAACATCCGCATCATCGAGGCCATCGCCAAGAAGCTCGACGTCGGCATGGACAAGGTCTACGTCAACGTCGACCGCATCGGGAACACCTCGGCCGCATCCATCCCTATCGCCCTGACCGAGGCCGTGGCCAACGGTCGGATCCAGCCCGGAATGAAGGTCCTGCTGTCCTCCTTCGGCGGCGGGTTCACCTGGGCATCGGCCTTGTTGCAATTTTAGCGGTCATTGAGTACGCACTCAACTCCTGCGTTTCCAGCAACTCCACGAGGTCAACCATGAGCGAACCGATCAAGACGGCACTGGTCACCGGCGGCACCCGCGGCATCGGCCGGGCCATCGTAAAAACACTTGCAGGCTCGGGGTACCAGGTTTATTTCACCTATGTTAGCCGCCCGGAACTGGCCGAGGCCGTGTGCGCCGAGGTGGCCGCCGCAGGCGGGACGGCCCGGGGTTTCCTGCTGGACGCCAGCGACTGGGACGCGGTGGAGGCCTTTTTCGCCGAGCACATCAAGGACAAGGTCAGCCTCGACGTGCTGGTCAACAACGCCGGCATCACCAAGGACGGGCTGATCATGCGCATGAAGCGCGAGCAGTGGGAGCAGGTGCTGAACATCAACCTGACCGGCGCCTTCGTCTGCCTGCAGCAGGCGGCCAAGATCATGCTCAAGCAGCGCCGCGGCCGCATCGTCAACATTTCTTCCGTCGTGGGGCAGATGGGCAACGCCGGACAGGCCAACTACTGCGCGTCCAAGGCCGGCCTCATCGGGCTGACCAAGGCCGCGGCCCTGGAACTGGGGTCGCGCGGCGTCACCGTCAACGCCATCGCGCCGGGGTTCATCGAGACCGACATGACTGAAACACTCCCCAAGGAAGTGCGGGACAAGTACCTTGAACGCATTCCCCTGGGCTGCCTCGGGTCGGCGCAGGCAATCGCCGACGCCGTGGCCTATCTCGCATCCGACCAGGCGTCCTACATCACCGGTCAGGTGCTCGGAATCAACGGCGGCATGTATCTGTAGCCGGATTCCTCAATTCGTACGCATACACACTTTGGAGGAAAGCAATGTCTATCGAAGAAAAAGTCAAAGAACTGGTTGTTGAGCAGCTGGGCGTTTCCGCGGATGAAGTGAAGCCCGAGTCCTCCTTCGTGGAGTCCCTGGGAGCCGATTCCCTCGACCTGACCGAACTGATCATGGCCATGGAAGAGGAATTCGACATCGAAATCGATGACGAGGACGCCCAGAAGATCGCCACGGTCCAGGACGCCGTCAACTACATCAAGTCCAAGTCCTAAGGACCCGCACCGTCGACATGACACGGTACCCCGGTCCGGCTGGGGTACCTTTTTTTTCATGCACCGCCTTGCGGTCCCGTCCGCAGGGCATGTCCCACTTTTCGAGAAGATCATGATTGGTAATCGCGTTGTCGTGACCGGCCTTTCGGCCCTGACCCCCATCGGAAACACCCTGCAGGACAGCTGGGCCAACCTCGTGGCCGGCGTGAGCGGCATCGGCCCCATCACCCTCTTCGACGCCTCGGAGTTCGACGCGAAGATCGCGGGCGAGCTCAAGAATTTCGACCCCACGGCCTACGTCGGGGTCAAGGACGCCAAGCGGATGGACCGTTTCGTCCAGATCGCCGTGGCCGCGGGCAAGCAGCTCATGGAAGACTGCGGCCTGGTCATGGACGAGGAGACCGCGCCCGAGGTCGGCGTGCTGCTGGGCTGCGGCCTGGGCGGCCTGTCCACCATCGAGGACTTCCACTCCAAACTCCTCAAGTCCGGCCCCGGGCGCATCTCGCCCTTCTACATCCCCATGCTCATCGCCAACATGGCCTCGGGGCAGATTTCCATCCAGACCGGTGCCAAGGGCCCGAACCTGGTGACCACTTCGGCCTGCGCCTCGGCCACCCACGCCATCGGCTATGCCTTCTCGGACATCAAGCTCGGCCGGGTCAAGGCCTGCATCACCGGCGGCGTGGAATCGACCATCACGCCCATGGGCGTGTCCGGTTTCACGGCCATGAAGGCCCTGTCCACGCGCAACGACGAGCCGACCAAGGCCAGCCGCCCCTTTGACGCCGACCGCACGGGCTTCGTCATCGGCGAGGGCGCGGGCCTGCTCATGCTCGAAGAGCTGGAGCACGCCAAGAAGCGCGGCGCCAAGATCTACGCAGAGGTGGTCGGCTACGGCGCTTCCGGCGACGCCTATCACATCGCCGCCCCCGAGGAGTCCGGCACGGGCATGGCCCAGGCCATGAAATGCGCCCTGCGCGACGCCGAGCTGGCCCCGGACCGCATCACCTTCGTCAACGCCCACGGCACGTCGACCAAGCTCAACGACAAGACCGAGACCAAGGCCATCAAGGCCGTGTTCGGCGACCACGCCTACAAGATGCCCATCACCGCCAACAAGAGCATGATCGGCCATCTTCTGGGCGCAGCCGGCGGGGCCGAGGCCGTGTTCACGGCCATGAGCCTCGTGACGGGCATCGTCCCGGGCACCATCAACCAGGACACCCCGGACCCGGACTGCGACCTGGACTACACGCCGAACGCCAGCCGGGAAATGGCGCTCGAATACGGAATCAGCAACTCGTTCGGATTCGGCGGCACCAACGCCTCCATCATCCTGCGCAGTTTCAAATAACGATCCGCCGCACGCGCGGCTCAACAGAGTGGAGAAGCCATGGACGAACTCACACGCCAGGATCCGCAGATAGCCAAAGCCATCCAGCTGGAGACCAACCGCCAGATCACCAAGCTCGAGCTCATCGCCTCCGAGAACTTCACCTCCCATGCGGTCCGCATCGCCATGGGCAGCGTCATGACCCACAAGTACGCCGAAGGCTACCCGGGTAAGCGCTACTACGGCGGCTGCGAGTTCGTGGACATGGCCGAGAACCTGGCCATGGAGCGGGCCCGGCAGCTCTTCGGCGCCGAGTACGCCAACGTCCAGCCCCACTCCGGCTCCCAGGCCAACATGGGCGCCTACTTCGCGGCCCTGCAGCCCGGCGACACGATCCTGGGCATGAACCTGTCCCACGGCGGGCACCTGACCCACGGCAGCCCCGTGAACTTCTCGGGCCGCCTGTTCAAGACCGTTTTCTATGGCGTGGAGAAGGAATCGGGCCGCATCAACTACGACGAGGTCGAGGCCCTGGCCAACGAGCACAAGCCGCAGATGATCATCGCCGGAGCCAGCGCCTACCCGCGCACGCTTGATTTCGAGCGCTTCCGCGCCATCGCCGACAGCGTCGGGGCCAAGCTCCTGGTGGACATGGCCCACATCGCCGGCCTGGTGGCCACGGGCCTGCATCCCTCGCCCATCAAGCACGCCCACTTCACCACCACGACCACGCACAAGACCCTGCGCGGCCCACGCGGCGGCATGATCCTGAGCTCCGACGAGTTCGGCAAGACCCTCAACTCCCAGATCTTCCCGGGCATCCAGGGCGGCCCGCTCATGCACGTCATCGCGGCCAAGGCCGTGGCCTTCGCCGAGGCCCTGCGCCCCGAATTCAAGGACTACCAGCAGCAGGTCCTGGACAACGCCAAGACCCTTGCCAAGGAGTTGACCGACGCGGGCTTCGACCTGGTCTCGGGCGGCACGGACAACCACCTCATGCTCCTGGACCTGACCAGCCACGACATCACGGGCAAGGACGCCGAAATCGGCCTGGACCACGCCGGCATCACCGTCAACAAGAACACGGTGCCCTTCGAGACGCGCTCCCCCTTCGTCACGTCCGGCATCCGCCTGGGCACGCCGGCCCTGACCACCCGCGGCATGAAGACCGACGACATGCGCAAGGTGGCCAAGTGGATCGTCGCCACCCTGGGCAGTCTCGACAACGAGACGCGGTTGCGCGAAATCAGCAGGGAAGTGGAAAAGTTCGCGGGCCAGTTCCCGCTCTTCGCCTGGTAGACCGCGCCGTTTCCCGCCGGCTTTCCCCAACCACAGGGCCGCTTCCACGGCCCTGTGGTTGATTCGTTTCCAAAGAGGTGACCATGGACAACCGCATCCCCTGGCCGCAGTACTTCATGAACATCGCCTACCTCGTGGCCGAGCGTTCGACCTGCCTGCGCCGCAAGGTCGGGG
>DPKT01000046.1:0-253 GCA_003542385.1 Desulfomicrobium sp. | reverse complement strand
CCACCCAGCCGTGCATCCTGTGCGCCAAGATGCTCATCAACTGCCGGGTGCGGGCCATCCATTTCGCCGAAGGCTACCCCGACGACATGTCGCGCGAGATGCTCGACGAGGCAGGCATCCCCTACCAGCGCATGGAGAGGGAGTCCGATGGCAGATGACGCGCGTTTCATGGGCCGGGCCCTGGAACTGGCCGAGCGCGGCCGCGGCCTGACCGCGCCCAACCCCTGCGTGGGGGCCGTGCTCGTGCGCGACG
>DPKT01000324.1 GCA_003542385.1 Desulfomicrobium sp. | reverse complement strand
CGCCGGGGGCGGAGCCGCCGCCGGAGCCACGTCGCGGCCGCCCTTGTTCAGGGGGACCACGTCGGAGAAGGCGTGCAGGAAGAGCTCGTCCTCGGATTTTTCCCGGGGCCCTTCGGCCGGAGCGGGTGCCGTGGCCGCGGGTTTGCGTCTTTTTTTCATCCTGGCCTTGAGGCCTGGATCTTTTTCCAGCGATTTGAAAGGATTATGCATTTGCGGTGTCCACTGTGGACAGGGGCCATACACCATAACGCGTCCGAGGGCAAAACCCAAGGGCCCGGTCCCGCGCCGGGTCTGTGGACAAGGCGCCCCCGGGTCTGCTACCCGGAGACGGTGGCGGTTCCAGGCATCCGTGCATCCAACCCCCCGTAACGCAAAGGCGCAGCGCATGACCCAGACCATGGAAGACAAGGACAGGTTCACGTTCCTGATCGTGGAGCCGGACGACGACGTCGCGCGGGAAATGAGCGCCGTCCTGGAGCGGCTCGACCTGAAGGCCGACCACGTGCGCGGTCATCTCAAGGCCGTGGCCCTGACCGAGGACGTCGCGTACAACTGCCTGCTCGTGTCCTCCCAGGGGGTGGACATCTCGGGCCTGGAACTCTGCGCCATGGTCCGGGCCCGTGAGGCCAGGCATTCCCTGACCCCGGCCTACATCATCCTTGTCGGGCCCCAGGGCGACATGCTCCAGGTATTTTCCAGCCAACACGATGTCGACGATTGCATCTCCGGCCCTTACATGGACGTGGAACTGGAATGGAAGATGCGTCGCGCCCTGAGGGCCATGGCCCTTTGCCGCAGATACGGCGCGTCGCGCCTGCTGGACCGGGAGACGGGCCTGCTGACGCCCGAAGGCCTGCGCATCTATCTCGGCGAGGAAGTGAACCGCATCGGCCGCCGGGAGGGCTGGGTATCCATGAGCGTCCTTTCGGTGCCGGGCCTGGCGGACCTGCGCCTGAGCTACGGGGACGGATGGATGGAGTGGTTCAAGAACGGCATCTGGGCCTCGCTGCGTCGGCAGCTGCGCAACTACGACCGGCTGGCGTCCATGGACAACGGGTTCCTGTGCCTTGTCTCGCCGGACCTCGACGAGGAGGGCACGAGGTCCATGCTGGCCCGGCTCGGCGCGGCCATCGGCGAATATCAGTTCCAGGATGACGTCCCGGCCGCACGCATGACCCTGGCCGCACGGTATCTGTGCGTGCGGGTGCTTGGCGACTACCGGCAGTTCGAACGGACGAGCGACGTGCTGTGGAACTGGGTTTGCGAGAGGATGAACGAACCCGTGCCCGAGGGGGTCATGGGGCATACGGGCGCGGTCGATCTCGAACTGCGCTGCGCCCGGACCCTCTGAGCCTCAGGTGAAGGCCTGGTTGACGAGCGTCTCCACCTTCAGGGCCACTTCCTCGACCACGGGTTGGTAGTCGTTTTCGAGCAGGAAGAGCGGGACGCCGAGGCCCTTCATGTCCGCCGTGAACATGGGGTTGAAGTGGTACCCGGCCTTGGTGGCGAGGTAGTCCGCCAGCTTGATGAGCATGATGGCGGGGGGCGAGTCCTGGGCCACCTCGCGGTGATGGGCGTAAACCGCGAGCTGGACGTTTTTCGGGAATTTCCAGAGCTTGAGGGCCTTGGCGCTCAAGAGCGGGTGACTGACTCCGAAGAGTTTCTCTTCGACGTCCAAGGGGTTACGGCCCCCCTCTTCCCAGATCTTTGCCATCACGGTGAATTCCCCGGGCATCAGGGTGGCCATGACCACGTACCCGATGTCGTGCAGCAGGCCGGCCAGGTACGTCCCGTCCTGTTCTTCCGGGGACATGGGAAAGAGGCTCGGGTAGTACTGCATGAGTTTCTTGGACAAGAGGGCCGTGCTCAGGCTGTGGGTCCAGAAGCGGCGGATGGAGAACGAGGGCGGGAATGCGTTCTTGGTGACCGAGTCGGCCAGGGTCAGGTAGTAGACGATGCCCTTGACCTCGTTCAGGCCCAGCCGCACAAGCGCCTTCTGCGGCGAGGTGATCTCGTCGAGGCCGCGGTACATGGGCGAGTTGGAGATGGCCATGATCCGGGCGCACAGGACTGGCTCGGCGCTCATGGCCTCGACGATGTCCTGCAGGCGGGTGTTGGGGGCATTGAGGAGCTGCCAGAGCCTGATGACCATCGGCTTGAGAGGTGGCAGATCCCGGTCGCTGAGTTTTTCCAGATTGATCATGGGTTGGTTCGTCTTGGCAAAAAGGTTGTCGCCCCGTCGTCGGATGCAGCGTGTCCACGGGGCTAGCATACCCGGCCCTTCGAGGGCAATGGGTTGCGGGGCATTGTTTTCATCCATCTGAAATATAGGGAGAAAGGAATGAAGATAACGTTTCTTGGCGCGGCTCGGACCGTAACGGGCTCGTGCTACGTGCTCGAGTGCGAACACGCCCGTTTCGCCATCGATTGCGGCATGCACCAGGGCAACAGGATCATCGAGGCGCGCAACTGGGACGAGAGCGGGATGTACCGGCCCGAAGCCCTCGATTTCATTCTCCTGACCCACGCCCACATCGACCACTCCGGGCTGCTCCCGCGCCTTGCGGCCAAGGGTTTCAAGGGCCGCGTGCACACCACCGCGCCGACCCGCGACCTGCTGACCATCATGCTCGAGGACAGCGCACGCATCCAGGAGACCGACGCCCAGTGGCGCAGCACCAAGAAGCTGCGCGCCGGCGACCCGCCCGTGGAGCCCCTCTACACCGTGGAGCAGGCCCAGAAGGCCCTGAAGCAGCTGAAAATCGAGGAGTACAACACGGCCTTCGAGCCGGCCCCCGGCATCCGCGTGGTCTACAACGACGCCGGACACATCCTGGGCTCGGCCTTCATCGAGCTGTGGATCAAGGAAGGGGAGGAGGAGACCAAGCTGGTCTTTTCCGGCGACCTGGGCCGCCCCAACCAGCTCCTGGTCCGCAACCCGGAGACAGTCGAGCACGCCGATTTCCTCTTTCTGGAGTCGACCTACGGCAGTCGAAACCACAAGAACGAGGCCCAAAGCCGGCAGGAGCTGGCCGAGGCCATCGCCTACAGCTACGAGCGCGGCGAGAAGGTCATCATCCCGGCCTTCGCCGTGGAGCGCACCCAGGAGCTGCTGTACTCCTTCTATCTGCTGCGAAAAGAGGGGAAACTGCCCGAGGACCTGCCCGTCTACGTGGACAGCCCCCTGGCCATCAAGGCCACGGAGATATTTCGCCGCCATCCCGAATACCTCGACCTCCAGACCCGGGAACTTCTGGACCGGGGGGAAGACCCCCTGGCCCTGCCCAACCTGCGCTACACCCAGACCTCCGAGCAGTCCCGGGCCATAAACGATCTTGACGGCCCGGCCGTGGTCATCTCCGCCAGCGGCATGTGCAACGCCGGGCGCATCAAGCACCATCTGCGCCACAACCTGTGGAGGCCCGGGGCCAGCATCGTGTTCGTGGGCTATCAGGCCATGGGCACCCCGGGCCGCCGGATCGTGGACGGCGCGTCCATGATCCGCATCTTCGGGGAGGACGTGACCGTGTCCGCCAAGATCTACACCATCGGCGGCTTTTCCTCCCATGCCGGGCAAAGCCAGATACTTCAGTGGCTCGACCATCTCAAGGACGGGACCATGGAGGTCTTTTTGATCCACGGCGAAGAAAAGGCCCTGGCCACCCTGGCCGGGATCATTCGGGAGAAATATCGCCTGTCCGTGCGGGTCCCGGACTATCTCGACGAGTATACCCTGCGGCCCGGGGTGGAGCCCAAGGTGGCCGCCGATCCCGAAAAGGCCTGGCCGCGCATCGATTGGCCGTTTCTTCTGGATGACACGGAAGGCAAGTTCGCCGTGTTGCGGAAACGTTTGGACGCCTTGTCCACCAAGCCCTGGACGGATCAGACCGATCTGCGGCAGCGGCTTTTGGAGGTGAACAGGCACCTGACGGAGATGCTCTCGGAGATCTGAGGCGGGTATTCCGGAGTCGGGAAGCGCCCAATTCCGGCCCGGGTGTCCATGAGGCGGCCAGGCCGCGCCGCACGACGGCTATTTGAGGCGGTAGGTGATCCGGCCCCGGGTGAGGTCGTAGGGGGACAGTTCGCACTTGACCCGGTCGCCGGGCAGGATGCGGATGT
>DPKT01000303.1:626-3421 GCA_003542385.1 Desulfomicrobium sp. | reverse complement strand
GACGGCGCGCCGGGGCGGGTGATGACGCCGACTTCGCGCACGACCACGGCCGTGTCCTCCACGAAGCAGGCGTCGGGAAAGCCCTGGGCCGCCGGGAGGACCGTGACCGTAAGGCCGAGGGAGCGCAGGCAGTCGACGTAGGCGGCGTGCTGGGACAGGGTCAGGTCCATGTCCGGGGCGGCCGCGGCGGAGGTGGTCAGGCCCTGGGGGTAGTCCGGGCCGGGGAAGCGGGTGATGGCGTGGGAAAACATCTGGTATCCTTCCTGCTTGAAGTTCGAATTCGGACTTCCAAGCAAGAAAAATCTTCTTTGGCAAGCATTATTCGTCGTCGGAAATGCGGTTCTTGCGGGACAGGAGATCCTCGACGGCCTCGGCTCCACTGGACGCCGCGTCGGCGCGCAGAATGATCTTCGACCCGAATTTGTCCCGGATGCGGTCCATGGCCTGGTCCAGCAGCCGGTCGCGTCCCCGGCCGGGGTCTTCCGCCAGGGGAAGGGCGGCCTGCACGGCCCGGAAATTGGACACGCCCAGGCCGATGAGCCGAACGGGCCTGGGCAGTTTTTCGGAGGCCAGGAGTCGGCGCGCGGCCTGGTGAATCTCCGCGGTGATGTCCGTGGGCCTGAGCAGGGTTTTGCTGCGGGTGATGGCCGTGAAGTCGTGGAACTTGATCTTGAGGGTGACCGTCAGCCCTTTCTTGTCCATGGACCGCAGTTCCCTCCCGACGCGCTCGGCCTGTGTCAGGAGCCAGCGCTCCAGCAGCGCCCGGTCCAGAGTGTCGCGGTCCAGAGTGTTTTCGGCGCTGCAGGACTTGGCGTCGCTGTGCGGCACCACGGGCGAGTCGTCGAGACCCAGTGCCCGGTCGTGCAGGAACGCGCCGCGCCGGCCAAGGCTCCGCTCCCAATGGTCACGAGGGTGAGCCAGGACGTCGGACACGTTCCTCACCCCGATGTGGGCGAGCTCTTCGAGCATGCGCGGTCCCACCCCAGGAATCTTGCCCAGGGGCAGGTCGTGCAGGAAGGCGGGGACGTCGGACGGCCGGATGACGGTCAGGCCGTCGGGCTTGTTCCAGTCCGAGGNNAGGCGATCTTGGCCAGGAACTTGTTGGGGGCGATGCCCACGGAGCAGGTCAGGCCGGTCCTGTCCAGGATGGCGGCCTTGAGCCTGCGTGCCAGATCCTCGGGCGGCCCCAGGACACGATACGTGCCGCTCACATCCGCGTAGGCCTCGTCCACCGAGGCCTGCTCGACCACGGGGCAGAGGCCGCGCATGACGTCCATGACCTGCTCCGAGACTTCCCTGTAGCGGGACATGCGCCCAGGCAGGAAGACGGCGTGGGGGCACAGCTTTCTGGCCTGGACGATAGGCATGGCCGAGCGCACCCCGTAGCGTCTGGCCTCGTAGGAGGCCGCCGAGGCCACGCCGCGCAGGGACTGGCCGATGACCACGGGCTTGCCGCGCAGTTCGGGGTTGTCCGCCTGTTCCACGGAGGTGAAGAATGCGTCCATGTCGAGGTGCAGGATGATTCGCTCGGACGGTTGCATGGTAGGTATGGTCATCATGGAAACACTATACTCCATCCAGTCTCACTTGCGGTCAAGTCCGGTCCAGACTGTAGGGAATTTTCATTTCGCCCCAGAGGGGCTTTGACAACAAACTGTAAAAGTCATAACAATGGACTCCATAGGAGTATTGGTAATTCATTATTTCAAACGGAACCGCAAACAGGGGAGTGAGCCTATGAAAGCAACGAAACTGATCCTTTTGAGTCTGGTGCTGGTGGCGATCGCCGTTTCATCCGGCTTCGCCGCCGAAAAGTATGTGAAGAAAGTGGACAATTTCATAATCCTCGTAGACCGTTCGGGCTCCATGGACGAAAAGTATGTGGGGACCAAGGACAAGAAAATCGTTCTGGCCAAGAGCATCCTCGAACGCATGAACGCCATGATCCCCGAACTGGGCTATAACGGCGGCCTGAGCCTCGCGGCCTACGCCAAGCAGATCCAGGCCCTCGAACCCTTTGCCGCCGCTTCCTACGGCGCTTCCATCGCCAAGGTCCCGACCGTCATCGGCAGCAACCCGACCCCGCTGTCCGAGGGCCTGAAGGCCCTTGAGCCCGCCCTGCAGGGCGCCTCCGGCCGTAACGCCGTCATCATCCTGTCCGACGGACAGGAGAACGTCGGCACGGATTCCCTCAAGACCGCGGCCGCCATGGCCGAAAAGTACAACGTGTGCTTCCACACCATCAGCTTCGCCGACACTGTGGACGGCAACCAGAAGCTGCTGGACGACATCACCGCCCTGAAGCCCTGCGGCGTCGGCGTCTCCGCCGCGCAGCTGGCCGATGACGCGGCCATGAAGAAGTTCGTCAAGGACGTGTTCTATGACGACGCTTCCGACCCCTGCGCCCTGGACGACGACGGCGACGGCGTGGGCAACTGCGTCGACAAGTGCCCCGACACCATCAAGGGCCTGGCCGTCGATTCCAACGGCTGCCCGATCCCCGATGTCGTGCGCCTCATGGTCAACTTCGACTTCGACAAGTACAACGTCAAGCCCGAGTACCATCAGGTCCTGGCCGACTTCGCCGAGTACATGAAGAAGCAGCAGTCCTTCACCGTGGTTGAGATCGCCGGTCACACCGACTCCGTCGGCTCCGACGCCTACAACCTGAAGCTGTCCGACCGCCGCGCCAAGAGCGTGCGCGACTACCTGGTCAAGAACTTCGGCCTGGACGAGAAGCTGTTCTCCTCCAAGGGTTACGGCGAGAGCAAGCCCATCGCCACCAACGACACCGA
>DPKT01000303.1:0-609 GCA_003542385.1 Desulfomicrobium sp. | reverse complement strand
GAAGGGCGTCTACAAGAAGAAGTAAGCCTTAGCTCTTTCCGACCACTCAAGGCGGCTCCTCGCGGGGCCGCCTTTTTGTTGTCAGGGTTGCCAAAGCCGCATACGCATTTTGCGGAAAGGAAAACGTTCGTCCGCTGGGGCGCGCGGGAAACCGGAACAGGAAACGGACATGCAGGAATTCGTGGAAAGGGCCCAGGCGGCCGACGGCGGCCAGAGGCTCGACGCCTTCTGGCAGGGAATCCTCGACGAGGAGGGCGTGACCCGCAGCCGGGTCCAGGCCTGGATCCGTGACGGGCGTGCGCGCGTCGACGGGCGGGTCTGCGCCAAGCCGGCGACGAAGGTTCNNGTTCTTCCGGGCCAGGTGCTGAGCCTGCTGCCGGAATTCCCGGATTCGGACATCGTCCCCGACGACGGCCCGCTGTGCGTCCTCTACGCCGACGAGCACCTCGCCGTGGTGGACAAGGAGGCCGGGCTGACGGTCCATCCCGCTCCGTCCGTGACCGGTACGACCCTGGTGCACCGGGCCGCCGCCCGCTTCCCGTCCCTGTCGGCCCTGGGCGGACAGCGCCCCGGCGTGGTCCATCGTCTGGACAAGGACACCTCCGGCCT
>DPKT01000152.1:3416-3598 GCA_003542385.1 Desulfomicrobium sp. | reverse complement strand
GCGGTGGCGGCGGCGGAGGCGGCGGCTGGTAGAAACGAGACGGGCCGGTTCCTGGAAGGAGCCGGCCCGATCTGCTTGAACTGCGAGGGAGTGCTGCGGCGCTAGGCTTCCCCTTCCTGGATGAAGGCCACATAATCCTCCATGGTCAGCTCCAGTTCCGCGACCTTGATCTCGGACAGGTC
>DPKT01000152.1:0-3360 GCA_003542385.1 Desulfomicrobium sp. | reverse complement strand
CCTTGTTGGCCAGGCTGACCATGAGCAGAACGACGTCGCGGTCCTGCATCTCCTCGTCGTGGTGGTGTCTGGCCACCATGCAGTACACGTCCGGGAGGTTCCAGGTCTTGAGGAGCTGCGCCCCCAGGGCCGCATGCAGGGAATCCAGGGCCTCCTCGATGAAGGTGCGGGGGACGGTCTCGCCCAGTTCCCCGTTTTTCTTCATGTCGGAGATGGCCAGCAGCAGAAACGCCTTGCCGATATCGTGCAGCAGCCCGGCGAAAAAGGCCTCGGTCATCTTGCTCGGCAGCCGGCATTCCTTGGCGATCCACTTGGCGCCCAGGGCGCAGGCCACGGAGTGGATCCAGAGCTCGTCCATGTACTCGCGGATGAACGGGTCATGGGTGTCGAAGGATTTTTTCTGGGTCAGCATGGTCACCAGGTTCGACACCTCGGCCAGACCCAGTCGGACGATGGCGTTGCGGACCGTGGTTATCTCCAGCATGCCGCGGTAGAAGGACGAGTTGGCCATTTTGAGCAGCTGGCTGGTCAGGGCGGGGTCGCGCAGGATGTGCTTTTCGATGGCCTGCATGTCCGGGTCCGCCTTGGCCATCTCCTCCTGGATGGCCAGACCCGTGCGGTCGAAGGCCGGAAGTTGCGCCTTGCCCGAGACCACGTGCTCCTTGAGGCTGTCGAGGAAGGATTTTTCCTGGTTCATGTTCAGACTCCGAGCAGGCGGCGGGTTTCTTCGAGTGGGCGGGGCTTGAGGACCAGGGGCAGGCAGCGCATGACCTCCTCCAGGGAGGTGATGCCCTCGGAGGCCTTGACCAGGCCTTCCTCGAACAGGGTGACGAGCCCGGCGCTCTCCAGGGCGACCTTGCGGATGTCGAAGCTGGTGCGCCGCTCCAGGATGGCGTTGCGGACCATCTCGTCGAGGATGAGCAGTTCGAAGACCGCCACCCGTCCGCGATAGCCCGTGTAGCGGCAGTGGGAGCAGCCGGCGCCCTTGCGGAAGTTCGCGCCCTGGACCATGGCCTGGGTGTACCCGAACATCTGCAGTTCGCCGGGCGTGGGCCTGTAGGGCTTGGAGCACTCCGGACAGACGCGGCGCAGCAGGCGCTGGGCCACGACGCTGACCACGGTCGAGGAGATGAGGAAGGCCTCGATGTCCATGTTCATGAGGCGGATCAGGCCGCCGATGGAGTCCTCGGTGTGGAAGGTGGTCAGGACCTTGTGCCCGGTCAGGGCGGCCTGCACGGCCACTTCGGCCGAATAGTTGTCGCGGATCTCGCCGATGAGGATGACGTCCGGGTCCTGGCGCACGATGTGGCGCAGGGTCTCCTCGAAGGTCAGGTTGATCTTGGGGTCTATGGAGCACTGGGAGATGCCCGGGATGACGTACTCCACCGGCTCCTCGGCAGTGATGATGGACAGCAGAGGCGTGTTCAGGTGGTGGATGCAGCTGTAGACCGTGGTCGTTTTGCCCGACCCCGTGGGGCCGGTGACGATGACGACGCCGCTGGGCCTGGACAGGGCCCCGTCGATGAAGCGCTTGAGGATCTTCGGGTACATCCCGATGCCGGTGATGTCGATGAGGTTGCCCTGGCGGTTCAGCAGGCGCAGGACGATGGCCTCGCCGTGGATGGTCACGTAGAAGGATGCGCGCATGTCGAGCTCGCCACCGGGGAATTCGAAGAGGATGCGGCCGCCCTGGTGGCGTCGCTTCTCGGCGATGTCCGCCTTGCACATGATCTTCAGGCGGCTCGAAATGTTGGGGATGATGTCGCGGGGGAATTCCTTGTACGGCTCGAGCACTCCGTCGCGCCGGAAGCGAACGCGCAGACGGTCCGGCAGGGGCTCCATGTGGATGTCGCTGACATTGAAATCGATGGCGTCGAGGATGATGCGCTCGACGATGCCTGCAGCCGAGTCCTCCTCGCTCGTCTCCCGTGCCTGGGCCCCGCGCTCGAAGCGCTGGTAGGCCTCGACGATGGCCTCCCGGGTGGCGATGGCGGGGCTTACGCCCTCGGGGAACATGGTGCGGGCCTCGTCAAGGTCCTCCTGGTCCAGCACGTTGGCGAAGGCCACGACGATCTTGTTCTCGACCCGCTCGATGGGGATATACGTGCCCTTGGCGCGGTAGGTCGAGGGCACCTGGTGCAGCAGGGAGAGATCCAGGTTGGTGAAGCGCGGGTCGATGAAGGGGTAGCCCAGCTGCAGGGACAGGGCTTCGAGGAGCTTGAACTCCTTGATGAAGTTGTTCCTGACCAGTACTTCGCCGATCTTCTGCGGGGTCTGGCTTGCGCGCTGGATCTGGAACGCGGATTCCAGATCGGCCTCGCTGATGAGGCCGAGCTCCACCAGGAGGCTGCCGATGCGCATGGACAGCTTGTTCTTGCGGATGGCGGCCGTGACCTGTTCGTCGGTGACGTAGCCCAGCTCCTTGACGATTTCGAGCAGCGGCTTGGGCCGGATGAGCTTGCTGCGCAGTCTGGACGCATGCACGGCCTGCTTTTCCGTCAGCAGGCCTTCCTTGATGAGGATGTCGATGAGCTCGCCGTGAGCTGACGTCTGACGTGTCGTGCCGGCCTCGGACATGAGGGCTCCACAGAGAGGGTTGATTGATTCGTCAGGCTATTATCCGCAGAAATTTATCGAGTCAAACTGGTAGGGTAGGTGCAGACACAATTGTTTCGTCCGCACGTCATACCGCAGACCGCAGGGGCAGGCGGATGCGGAAGGTGGAGCCGTTGCCGGGGGTCGAGTCGACGCTGATGGTGCCGTTCATCTTGGACAGGATGTCGCGGCAGATGGCCAGTCCCAGTCCCGTGCCCTGACCCTCGGCCTTGGTGGTGAAGAAGGGGTCGAAGATGCGGGGGAGGACGTCGGCGGGAATGCCCTGCCCGTTGTCGCTGACGGTGATGCGCACGGCGTCGGGTTCCCGGAAGGAGCTGAGTTCGACCAGGCCGCCGGGCTTGTCGATGGCGTCGATGGCGTTGTTGACCAGGTTGAGGAGGATCTGCTGCAGTTCGGTGGGGGAGCCTGCGACATCCTCGACGGCGGGGTCCAGGACGAGGCGTATCTCGACCTCACGGTATTTGGCCTTCTGCCGGGCGAAACCCGCGATGTCCTCGAGCAGAGGGTTGACCCGCACCACCCGTGCCGAGGTGTCGGTCTTGCGGGCGAAGCTCAGGAGCTTGTGCGTGATCTCCCTGCAGCGGTGCCCCTGGATGGTGATGGTCTGCAGCGACGAACGGATCTCCGTGACGTTCTCGTCGCTGTAGGGGTCGTCCGAGGACAGCAGGTCCTCGATCCAGCCGGCGTTTTCCATCATGATGGCCAGGGGGTTGTTGATCTCGTGGGCCACGCCCGCGGCCAGCT
>DPKT01000106.1 GCA_003542385.1 Desulfomicrobium sp. | reverse complement strand
CAGGCCGCAGGCCGCGGCTTCGAGCAGCGTCAGCCCGAAGGGCTCCGTCAGGGCGGGGTTGACGAAGACCCCACGCGATGCGGCGGCAAGCCGGTAGAGGACGGCCACCTCCTCGGGCTTGTGGTGCTTGGGGTACGCGACCCTGCCGTACAGGTCGTGGCGGTCGAAGGCCAGCAGGATGTCGCTCAGCACCCCGCGCGCGCCGTCGTCCATGTCCTGGATGTCGTCGCGGTTGCCGGCCACGACGACCAGGTTCGCGGCCTCCTGCAGTTCCGGGGATTCCCCGTAGGCGTCGATGAGCGTGACGATGTTCTTCTTCGGGTCGGGCCGCGACAGGGCCAGGATCATGGGCTTGGAGCTGCGTTTCAGGAACCGTCTGAGTTCCCGGCCGATGTCCGTGCCCCACTCGTTTTCACGCGCCGGGTGAAAGCGCGACATGTCCGTGCCGGGCGGAACGACGCGCATGCGCTCGGGCTGGTAGAAGTCGTACAGGCCGTACTGCTCCTCGATTTCCTGCCGGGTGCTGGTGATGACGCGCTCGGCCACGCTCAGGGTCATCTCCTCGGCTTCGATGCGGCGCGAGATGTTGTAGGTCGCTTCGAGCTGGAGGCGCGTGGCGCCCCCCGCCAGCAGCCGCAGGCGCTTGCTGCGTCCGAGTGAGTGGCCGGTGTGGACCAGCGGGATGCCGAGCTGGTTGGCCAGCCGGGCGCCGACGTACCCGGCGTCGGCATAGTGGCTGTGGATGACGTCGGGCATGCGGTCCTGGCTGCGCAGGAAGGTCACGACGTTGTCGGAGAAGCTGTCGAGGTGGTCCCAGAGGAGTTCCTTGCGGATGTAGCCCTCCTCGCCGCACTCTATGCGCACGATGGACGCCTTTGCGGACAGGGGCTCCTCCGCGACGGCGTAGTCCGGGCTGACGGCCGGGTCCATGACGCGCCGGGTCAGCAGCACCGCCCTTTCGACCTTCGGGCTCTCGCCCAGGGCCCGAAGCAGCTCCACCACGTACTTGACCTGCCCGCCCGTGTCCGCATCTCGCCCCAGCTCGGGGTCGTGCCCACGGACCAGGCCGTGCACGCTCAGGAGCACGATGAACAGAGGCGCCTTTTTCGTACGCCTGCGGGCGCTCATGGATGCCACTCCCGGAGAAAGGGCCGGTAGAAGTCCGCGCTGTCCGGCACGGCGCCGCGCAGGCCGCAGATGGTCCTGGCAAAGGCGTCGGCCCGGCTCAGGGTTTCCGGCAGGGGCCAGCCCTCGACCGCGCCGAGGATGCACACGGCCGCGAACCCGTCCCCGGCTCCCACGGTGTCGACGACGTCCGGCTGCCCGAAGGCCAGGGGCGTCGCGGTCCACTGCCCGTTCTCCATGACCTGCCAGGCGCCTTCCTCGGCGCAGGTTACGATGGCGCGGCCGATATCGAAATGCCGCATCAGGCCGCGGACGCGGTCTTCCTGGTCCTCGCCGTCCAGCCCGAACAGGCGCCCGAGGGTCATGAGTTCCTCGGCGTTGATCTTGAGGATGTCGGCCTGCTGCAGTGAAAAGCGGATCGCGTCCGCCGTGTACCAGGGATCGCGCAGGTTCAGGTCCACGAAGCGCGGCGCGGGGGCCGCCGTCAGAACGGCCTCCAGGGCGCTGCGGGAAACGTCGCCGCGCTGGCTCAGGGTGCCGAAGTAGACCATGGACGCCTCGCGGACGGAGGCCGCCGCGCGGGCCGCTTCGGGATCGATGAAGTCGAAGGCCTGTGCGGGCGGGATTTCGAAACGGTGCCCCCCCGTCTCCATGTTNNCTCCTGCACCCGACCCGTGGGGCGGTCGCCGTCGACCTGCACCGCCCTGGCATCCATGCCTGCCGAGGCCATGGCCGCGAAGATTTCCCGGCCCAGGTCGTCGTCGCCAACGCGGGAGACGAGTAGCGTGTCCAGGCCGAAGGCGGCCAGATGCCGCGCGACGTTGAAAGGCGCGCCGCCGAGGACGCTGCGGTCGGGAAACACGTCGGCCAGAATCTCTCCGAACAGGACGATGGTTCGCCTGTCGGGAGCCCCGCTGTCCGTTTCTTCGGCATTACGTCGGGAAATTTGACGAGTGGTCATACTCTCAATCCAATTTGTTGTTGATGAATATACATGAAATATAATGCAATTGTTATGTTCTCCATATTGTCAGCAATAATTGCGTCAGAAAAAATATAGAAATGAATCAGATTCGCATGTCAGCAGTCGTCCCGGCCGATAGGAAAGACTGAAGCAGGTCGACGCGGTGAATGAAAATTGCGCTGGATATATATTTTGACCCCTTACATTGCGTTTTTGGTCCATGTCAACCTTGTGATGATTTTTGGTGCGACATGATGTGCGGTGACAGGGTTGAAGGAAAGCTCCTGCACCTTGCCCGACCAGGGCCGGGACCGGCGGTTCGGGACGTATGTGGAAAGAATATTTGGACTGCTCCGGGACATGGGATTATGCCTCTCGCCACCACCCGGGGAAAACGGCGCGAAAGGTATGCCGGGGGTTCCCGCCATTTCTCAAACGAACTCAGGACACGGACATATGGAATCGCACTCAGCCGAAATCATGTTTTTTTCTCCGACAGGCACGACGAAAACCATCGTCGCATGCATTGCGGAGGGTCTTGGCGTACGGCCTTCGTTCCGCGACGTGACCGTTGCCTGCGGTTGCATGGACAGCCGCTCCGACGGTGAAATCGCCGTCATCGGCGTTCCCGTGTACGCGGGGCGTGTGCCGGAACCGGCCGCGGCCCGTCTGCGCC
>DPKT01000144.1 GCA_003542385.1 Desulfomicrobium sp. | reverse complement strand
ATCTTCGAGAACCGTTTCATGCACGTGCAGGAACTCGCCCGCCTGGGCGCGCACATCTCCCTCTCGGGCCAGAGCGCCATGGTGCGCGGGGTGGACTCCCTGAAGGGCGCCACGGTCATGGCCTCGGACCTGCGGGCCAGCGCCTGCCTGGTCCTGGCCGGTCTGGCCGCCACGGGCCGCACCGACGTGCGCCGCATCTACCACCTGGACCGCGGCTACGAGCAGATGGAAGTGAAGCTCGGCGCCGTGGGCGCGAGGATCAGACGCGAACAGGAATAGAAGTCCGGGCAGCGTGCCGCGGATGATCGAAACAAGGAAACCTCGCCGGAGTTGATGGCGAGGTTTCTTTTTGGGGCTGTGCGAGGAACGCGGTCATCGCGCCGGAAAGGGCGGAGCGAGTCCGGCTATTCGTCAATACCAGGCATGAGTCCGCTCTCACTGCTGATGACGTTGCGTCCCGTTGTTTCTTCCAGTTCTTTTCTGGCTTGACGAGCGATACCGCCGCCACGCTTCCCGGCGACCTTGTTTTCTTCAAGGCCTGTCGCGTTCATGCTTTCCGCAATCTGACGGGTGGAGTTCGGCAAGGGCGGTGAAGATCAGTTCGGCGTCGGCTACGTCCGTCAATCTCCGTTTGCCGTCCTCGGCAGTCAGTTTCAACTGGTGACAATTTGTCACCACTTCACTTCCTTCTTTTTTCAACCGCTCTTTGAGCTTGTTCCAATATTTGCGGGCTGTTTGAAAATCAGGCTGATCGGTCAGCACTTTAAGGATGTCGACGACCGAGAAAAACCAGATTTCAGCCTTTTCATCGTACACGCGCCGGATTTTCGCTTCTTCGAAGATGGTGATGTCACTTTTCATGCCTATCCCTGCGTCGCGTTCGCATTGGCCTTGGGCGGGTCGGGGAATTGCAGTTCGCGTTGCAGGAAGCCGCGGATGCGCAGGTATTCGGTGATGTTGTTCTCCCCGCGCAGGACCATCTCCCAGCCCGGGCGCTCCATGACCACCAGGACCGGGATGCCCTGGAAGCCCTTCATCTTGAAGTAGGCCCGGGCCGTGCGCACGGTCTGGCGAAGGTCGTCGCTCACGGGCACGGGGTCCGGCTTGTCCAGGCTCTCGACGCGCAGGACCTCCAGGAAGGGGTTCTGCTTTCCTTCCTCGGTCTGCAGGACCGTGGCCAGGCGGTAGAAATCCTCCTCCTTGTTGTCCGTGCAGGCCAGGTGCCACTTGCCGGGCAGGGTCTGGGCGTTGATGGACAGGTTGGCCAGGATCTTGGAGCAGTGGTCGCAGTGCAGGCTGAAGAAGAGCACGTGCTGGGGCGCATTGTCGGGCGCGTTCTCCCAGGTCGTGAAGGCCGTGTCGACGATGGCCGGCGGGGTGACGTTGAGGTCAAGGATGGCGTTGGCCGCGAACCCGCCCGTCCATACGGCGATGCCCAGGAAAAGGGTCAGGATGGTCCGCCTTACCCAGGAGAAGAGTGACAGCGTGACGAAGAGCATGCCCCCGACCACGATGCACAGCAGGCACTTCTCCTTGAGGCCCATGAACTGGAAGCCCAGGATGGCGCCGTCGAAGGCCAGGGCCCCGAAGAGGAGCAGGGTGGCCGAGCCCCAGATCCACTTCCTGTCGTAGCGGCCGCCGAAAAAGGCCAGGGACCACAGGAACCAGAAGAAGGCGGCGCCCATCTTGATGAGGTTGCCTTCGCCGAAGCGCACGTACTCCCCGACCACGTCGCAGGACGAGGTGGTGCAGAAGGAGGTGTGGCGGATGGCCTGCATCCAGACCTCTGCCGAGAGGAACGAGGCGGCCAGGAAGAGGAAGGTGAGCAGGGCGTATCGTGAGACCTTGGTCATGTCAGACTCCCGGTTGGATGAATGCTTGTTTGTGTATCGCGTCAGGGCGTTACGTCAAGTCGGGGGACGGCTGGGCTACCGCAGGCGCACGGAGTGCTTCTTCAGCAGTTCGTACAGCCTGGCCCTGGAGAGTCCCGAGCGTTCGCATGCCCCCGCCACGTCGTTGCCGCACTGCTCGGCGAGCTGCTGGAGGTAGGCCTTTTCGAGCTGGTTGACCACCGTCTCGCGCGCGTCCCGGAACTGGGGCAGCTCTCCGCCGGGGACGAAGGGCATCTGCAGGGGGCAGGTCAACGCTGCCGGTTCGATGACCACGGGCTGGGCCTTCTCGGGTTTGGGCCGGAAGGCGCTCCGGGCGATGCCGATACGCACGTCGATGGGCAGGTGGTGGCTGTAGAGGCTCGGCTCGTCCATGGCGTTGTCCACGGCCACGGCGATGGCGTTGACGAACTCGCGCACGTTGCCCGGCCACTGGAACGCGGCCAGGGCGCCGAGGAATTCGGGCGTGAGCTGCTTGCGCGGGGCCTGGTTCTCGCGGCAGACTTTTTCCACGTAGTATTCCGCCAGCAGCGGGATGTCCTCCTTGCGATCGCGCAGGGACGGGATCTGGATGTGGTGGCCGTTCAGGCGGTAGTAGAGGTCGCTGCGGAAGCTGCCGTCCTCGACCATCCGGCGCAGGTCGCGGTTGGTGGCCGCGATGACGCGGAAGTTGCTGGCGACCTCCTCCTTGGAGCCGATGGGCCGGAACTTGCGTTCCTGCAGGACGCGCAGCAGGTTCTTCTGCAGGTCGAGGCCGAGTTCCGCGATCTCGTCCAGGAAGACCGTGCCGTTGTCGGCCAGCTTGAAGAGGCCGTCGCGGGATTCATGGGCGCTGGTGAAGGAGCCCTTGACGTGGCCGAAGAGGGTGCTCTCGGCCAGGTGCGTGGACAGATTCGTGCAGTCGATGACCACGAGTTTTCCGGGCGTTTCGCCGTTCTCGTGGATGCCGCGGGCGAAGAGTTCCTTGCCCGTGCCCGTCTCGCCGGTGATGATGACGTTAGCCTTGCTGCGCGCCGCCTTGCCCATGGTCTCCAGGCAGGCCATGATCCTGGGGCTCTCGCCGATGATGGCGCTGCGCTTGACCTTGCGCCGCCCACCGGCGCCCTTGGAGGCGCGGTAGGCCATGGCCCGCTGCAGGATGAGGGTGATGGCGCTGACCGTGATGGGCTTGCCCACATAGTCCCATGCCCCGTTGGCGATGGCCAGGGCCGCGCCGTCGGAGTCGCCGTCGCCCGTGAGGATGACCACCTCGGGCAGGGACGGCAGGGCCTGGAACTGCTTGATGTGGGCCAGGCCGTTGCCGTCGGGCAGGTTCACGTCGAGGAAGATGAGGTCGCAGTCCGTGCCGGCCATGAGGGCCAGGGCTTCCCTGATGGAGTGCGCCACGTTGCAGGTGTGCCCCATGCGCTCGATGATGCGCTGGAAGGAGCGTGAAAAATCCGTGTCGTCGTCGATGATGAGAATGTCGGCCACGTGCGTCTCCGGAGGATGATTGGTCCGCTTTTGTCGGATTGTGTCCGGAAAAGCAAGATTCTTGTGTGCGTTGCCGCCCTGCGTGCCTTGCGCAGAAAAACATCGCCGCTTGCGGCTGGCCTTTTTGAAGCCTTGGATGTAAAAGGAAAACTTGAGTCCGATCACGTGCCGGGCCTTGCGCCGATGATTTCCTTGGCGCATCCTTCCCGTGACCGTCAACTTTTCTTACACGCAGGAGTTCGCCGTGAACATGACCGAAAAAGCGATCCAGACACTTCGCCGCAGGCCTCACGTCATGCCCGCCTTCCTGACCGTCCTTGTCCTGCTGGCCTGCTTCGCCGGGGCCCAGGATACCGGCGCCCTCATCCTCGAACGCTGCCAGGACTGCCACGAGATGGACAAGTCCTGTCTTGTGCAGAGCGATGACGTCCAGTGGTGGCAGACCACCGTGCTGCGCATGGCCGAGTACAAGAGCGAGCTGCTCACGGCCGACGAGGCGTCTGCGGTTTCCGCCTTCCTGGCCGATCCGCAGAAGCGCGCCTCGGTCTGCACCCCCAAATGACGACACCATAACCATTGGAGATAGCCATGAAATATGCATTTATCTGCCTTGCCGCCTGCCTGTTGTTCGCCGTTCCCGCCCTGGCCGAAGGTCCGGCCGACCTCTACGCCAAGAACTGCAAGGGCTGTCACGGCGCCGACGGCGCCAAGGTTGCCATGGGCATGACCAGGCCCCTGAACTCCCTGACCCTGGACGAGGTCAAGGCGGCCCTGGCCGGCTACAAGGCCGGGACCTACGGCGGCGAGAAGAAGGCCATGATGGAGCGCGTGGTCAAGCCCATGTCCGACGCCGATCTGGAAGCCCTGGCCGCCCACGTCGACAGTCTGTAGCCGCGTGGCCCCCGGTCCGGCCGGATCGTCCCGCAACGGGGCCCGGCACGCC
>DPKT01000297.1:2725-2861 GCA_003542385.1 Desulfomicrobium sp. | reverse complement strand
GACGCCGTGGTCTCGGGCACGCCCATCGACATCTCGCGCGTGCTGCGCATAGGCAGGCCCATGGCCCGGGTGCGCTACGCCCACGCCGATGACGACGGGCCAGCGCTGGGCTCGGTGCTGCTGGAATTGCTGGAGG
>DPKT01000297.1:0-2681 GCA_003542385.1 Desulfomicrobium sp. | reverse complement strand
CCCGCCTGCGCGGGAATGACGCTGTGGCATGGCGGGAGATCCCGGCCTTGATCTTCCGCAGCGTGCCTGCAATGTTGGGTCATCGATTCGTCATTTCATGGAGAGAACATGCTGGAACTTCGCAATGTGACCGTGCGCCGGGGCGGACGGGTCATCCTCGACCGGGTCGGCCTGGCCGTTGCCCCGGGGGAACACCTGGTGCTGACGGGACCGTCCGGGGCGGGAAAATCGACCATCCTCAAGGTCGCCCTGCTGTTCGAGCCCGCGGACGAGGGCGAGGTGCTCTGGGACGGCCGCACGGTGACCGCCGCGGACCAGGCCGCCCATCGCGCCCGCTTTCTCTACATCGGGCAGAAGCCGCTGCCCTTCGACGGCTCGGCCGGGCAGTACCTGGACCTGCCCTTCACCTTCGCCGCAAACCGCGCCCGCAGCGCGGACCGGGCCATGCAGGACCGCCTCATGGAGGCCATGGGCCTGGACCCTGCCCTGCGCACGAGCCCCTACGGGCGGTTGTCGGGAGGGGAGCAGCAGCGCCTGACCATCATCCAGGGCCTGCAGCTGGAGCGGTCCTTCTGCCTGCTGGACGAGGTCACCTCCAGCCTGGACCAGGAGTCCCTGGAGGCCGTGGTCCGCTATTTCGCGCAGGACACGGCGCGCACCGTCCTGGCCGTGACCCACAACCGGCAGTGGCTCGATTTCGGCTTCGCCGAGATCGCCCTCGAATCGGGAAAGCTCCGGAGGCTCCCATGAACGAGACCATGGCCATTTCCATCCCGGCCCTGATCCTCTTTTCCGTCATGCTCGTTTTCCCGGTGGCCGTCTTCCGCCACCTGCAGCTCAGGCTGACCCGCGACCTGATCGTGTCCATGCTGCGCATGGCCGTGCAGCTCGGGCTGGTGGCCGTGTACCTGGAATGGGTCTTCCGCCTGGACATGCTGGCCCTCAACGTGGCCTGGGTGCTGGTCATGATCGTCGTGGCCACGGGCTCCATCCTGCGCCAGAGCGGCCTGTCGTGGCGCAGGTGCCTGCGGGCGGTCCTGCCGGCCCACCTGCTGACGTCAGCCCTGACCCTGGCCGGGTTCCTGCTGGTCTTCGACCCCGCCACCCTGGGTTCGGCCCGCTATCTCGTGCCGCTCATGGGCATGGTGCTCGGCAACATCCTGCGCAGCAACGTGGTGGCCCTGGACCGCTTCTTTTCGGACCTGCGCGCCAACCGCGACATGCACATCCAGTACCTGACACTGGGGGCCAGCGAGGCCGAGGCCGTGCGGCCCTTCCTGCGCAGCGCCCTGCGCGCGGCCGTGGGTCCGCAGCTGGGCACCGTGGCGACCATGGGCATCGTCTCCCTGCCGGGCATGATGACCGGCCAGATCCTGGGCGGTTCGTCCCCGGCCGTGGCCATCGCCTACCAGATCATGATCATGATCGCGATCTTCACGGCGGCCACGGTCTCGGCCTTCCTGGCCGTGCACTTCGCCCGCAAGGCGGCTTTCGACCCGTTCGGGAGGCTCGACGAGTCCATTTTTCTCCGGCGGCCGTGAGATGACGCCCAAGACTGCCGATCAGCCGACGTAGCTTCTCGGAATAAAAGAGTTTATTTTTTGGGCGGACGGCTTGTTTTTTCCCGGGGCCCTGCTACACCCAGCCGCATCCATTTCTTCCACGATTGCGGCCCGGTCCGGGCCGAGGCGGGCGCCATGCGTTTCTATCTGACCACCATCATTCTGCTGTCCCTGAGCAACATCTTCATGACCTTCGCCTGGTACGGGCACCTGCGCAACCTGTCCCACACGCCGTGGGTCATCGCGGCCTTCGCCAGCTGGGGCATCGCGCTGCTGGAGTACCTGCTGCAGGTCCCGGCCAACCGCATCGGGCACCAGGTCATGAACGTCGGCCAGCTCAAGATCCTGCAGGAGTGCATCGCCCTGTCTGTCTTCATCCCCTTTTCCATCATCTACTCGACTTTCGGGGTTAGCCATTAGCAGCTAACAACCTTTGTTCATTGAAAATATAATCGAAATCGCGCCCCAAACTACGCATTCCGTCTCGGAAACCCTCAAGCAGTATGCGTTCAGCCTGGTTCTGAGCTTCGCCAAGTTTCTTCAGGTTTTCCAGGGTGATGTCTAGGATTTGGCACAGCGCTTTGACGAGCGTGCAGTCCTCAGCCTCTTCGCAACAGCGATGGAATAGGAGGCCAAGGGTTCTAGGGTCGTCAGTCCTGCGTTTCTCGATGCTCAGGAAGATGTATCTGGTCATCACGATGGTCGTGTGGGCGATGAGGGCATCGAAGTCCCGGCTTTGGCAGCCTTTCTCCAGCTCCAGGTGCTGCTTGGCCGTGCGGAAGAATACCTCGATGTCCCAGCGCTTGCCGTAAATGCGGACTACGTCTTCGTCGGCAAGGGTGAGGTTCGTGGTAAGCAAGGCCAGCCAGTCTCTCTTGTGCTTGTTTCGCACGAAGACGAGCTTGGCTTTGAGGCCGTCCTTGAACTCTACCTGTGCGTTGGCCAGGATCTTGGCCCTGCCTCTGCGTTTTCGGATCTGGCTGTAAATCCGCGTCACGTCCATCTTCTGCCCTTCGAAGATGTAGTGGATCTTGGATGTGCGTTTGACCATGCAGATGACGGGGATGTGCTTGCAAACCTCGGAGATCAGGGCAGGCATGGCGAACCAACTGTCCATGA
>DPKT01000294.1:1595-10046 GCA_003542385.1 Desulfomicrobium sp. | reverse complement strand
GCCTCGCCGGCCTTGCCCACGGCGTGCCCGGTGATCTCCTTGGCCTTGGAGGCGTTCTGGGAGATCTCGGAGATTGTGGCGGTCATCTCCTCCGAAGCCGAGGCCACGGTGGAGATGTTGGTCGAGAACTCCTCCATGGCCGAGGCCACGGAGTTCATGTTGGAGCTCATCTGCTCGGTGGCGGCGGCCACGGTGGTGGACTTGGACGTCATGTCGCCCGAGGCCCGGCGCAGCTGCGTGGCCAGTCCGAGCAGGCCATGGGACGCCTGGTTCAGCTGGTTCGAATTGCCGACCACCTCGCGGATGATGCCGTGGACCTGCTCGACGAAGGTGTTGAACCACTCGGCCAGTTCCTGAGTCTCGGTACCGGAGGTGTCCTTGAGGCGGGCCGTGAGGTCGCCCTCGCCCTCGGCGATGTCCTTGAGCATCCCGATCATGCGCTTCAGCGGGGTGATGATGGAGCGGATCAGGAAGATGGTCAGGGGCAGGATGAGGAAGGCGAAGCCCGCGCCGATGAAGGACAGGGCGATGGTCAGAGACCGCGAGGCCGCGGCCTCCAGGTCGGCGGCCACCGCGGCCTGGGCCTCGGCGATGTTGTCGATGTACACGCCCGTGCCGATCCACATGTCCGTGCCGGGGATCATGATCGAGTAGCTGAGCTTGGGCTGGTCGCCCTTGCCCGGCTTGGCGAAGACGTACTCGACGAAGCCGCCCCCGGCCTGGGCCTGCTTCTGCAGTTCTTGCACGAAGAGGATTCCGCCCACGTCCTTGAGGCCTCCGAGGTCCTTGCCTTCGGATTCGGGCTTGGTCGGCAGCACCCGGCAAATGGTGCCCTGGTAGACGAAGAAGTAGCCGGATTTGTCGGCTTCGAAGCGGATGTCGCCGATGAGCTTCTTGATGATGCCGATGCGTTCGTCGTTGTCGCTCACGCCCTGGATGGCCGCGCCGATGCTCGTGGCCATGTTCTGCGTGGCGACCAGGATCTTGTCGCGGGCGTCCTCGTTCATGATGCGGCCCACGGTGGCGATCATGTCCGTCTTGGTGCCGCGCGCCTGGTAGACGAAGAAGGCCACCACGGCGCCCATGAAGAGCAGCATGATTCCGGTCACTAACAGCAGCCGGTTGCGGATTCCGAAGCGAATGCCCATGGAGTGCCTCCTGATGGATGGTGCGTGGTTTTTCATGTCTGTCTCAGAGTCCGGGGCGACTGCGGCAGACCGGGTCTGTCGGACGGCGCGCAGCCCGCAGCCACGAATTTCCGGATGCTGACCGTCAGCCTCCGGGGTTCGGAGCGGAGCTTGTCGGACAATATATCCGATTGGTCGACAAATACAAGTAGATGTCTGACATGCCGGTGTTGCCGGCGTGCTGAGCAGGTAAAAGGGGGGGACGTGTCAGGGCGTATCGCCTTGAGCGCTTTTGCGCCCGTACATGGACAGGTCGGCCAGGCGCAGGAGCGTGGCCATGTCCTGGGGCGACTCCGGGTCGAAGGCCACGCAGCCGTGCGTGATGCCCATGGCGTAGGGCAGCCGTCTTTCGCGGTTGATGTCCCGGATGCGTTCGTCGACCTGGCTCCAGATGCGGTTCGCCTCGGCCTGGCCGCAGCCGGGGAAGACGACGACGAACTCGTCGCCTCCGACGCGGTAGATTTCGTCGGTGGAGCGGATCAGGGCGCGCAGGACGGCCACGACCTCCTTGAGGTAGGCGTCACCGTGGAGATGGCCGTAGGTGTCGTTGACCTGCTTGAGCTTGTCCACGTCCACGAAGCAGAGCATGAAGCGCTCCCCGCGCTCCGTGGCCGACGCGATCGTGCTCGGCATCTCCGTCTCGAAGGCCGTGCGGGTGAAGGCGCCGGTCAGGGGGTCGATGCGCAGCGTCCGTTCCAGGAGGCGCCGCTTGCGCCGCTGCCAGCCGTAGAAGCAGAGGAACGCCACCAGGAGCAGGAGGATGATGACCGTGAGGATGGCGATGGTCCAGACGGCTCTGGTGTAGCGGGCCGAGTCTGCGTCGTCGTTGATGAGGACGGCGTTTTGGGGCAGGGGGCGGCGGTCCAGACCGAAGCGCCGCATGACCCCGGCGTCGAAGGTGAGGCTGTTGGGGCTCTCGACGATGACGGGGAGGTCGCGGGGGCTCCTGCCGGACAGTATTTCCCGGGCCAGGGAGCCGGCCGACAGCCCCTGGTGGTACCCGCTGGTCACGACGCCGCCCACGGTGCCCGCGCCGAGGTAGAAGTCCCAGAAGGAGAAGACCGGCACGGGGCTGGCCTGGACGATTTTCGCGCAGCTTTCGTCGTAGGTGAAGTTGTTGCCGTCCTTGTCCCGGTTCATGCTCATGAGCAGGATGATCGCGTCGGGGGGCAGGGACGACAGCCGCTCCAGCAGGCGGGTCATGGACATGTTCTGGAGCATCTCCACCTGCAGGCGTCCGGGCAGCAGGGGCCGCACCTCCTCGAAGCGCATCAGGTTGCCCAGGCCCGTGGGCGTGGCGTCGTTGACGACGACGAGGCGCCGGGCGCCCGGGACCAGATCCGCCGCGGCCTTCACGGTGCCGAGGATGTCGTAGGATTCGAGCACCCCGGTGATGTTTTCGGCGGCCATGGCCGACGGGTTTTCGAGGTAGTTGACCCCGCAGAAGACGATGGGGGCGTCCGGGAAAAGGCTCTTGCGGTACTGGCGGGCGAAGTTGAAGGCGTTGTCGTCGGAGGTCACGATCGCCGAAAATTTCGTGAAATGGTACTTTTCGCGCAGCAGGAGGTAGTTCAGATAGGTGAATTCGGCTTCGGGATGCCGCTTGGTGTCCATGTACTCGACATGCAGTTCCGTGCCGCCGGGAACATTCGCCAGGCTTTCCGTGACGCCGCGCAGAATGTCGTCGGTCCAGCGGAAACCAGCGTTGTAGGAATGGAGAATCAGAATGTCCCGTCGCGCGCCGTTCCCGGCGTTGAAGAAGCGGGTCTCGTCGGGAAACTGGATCGGGGACAGACCGAACCGCTGCATCTCCCGCACGTCGATTTCAAGGCCCGCGATTTTGTCCGTGATCACGGGTATGCTGGAAGGGTCCTTCCCCGACAGGATGCTCGCCGCCATGTAGCCGGCGGTGCGGCCCTGCTCGTACCCGCTCGTCAGGTAGCCGCCCAACAGCCCGTGACCCATGAGGAAGTTCCAAGCCCCGAAGACCGGCGTCGGGCTGGCCTTGGAGATGGCGGCCATGGCCTCGCCGGGTTCGTAGAGGTTGCCCTCCCGGTCGCTGAAGTAGAGCAGGAAGAGAAGGCCCGTCTTCGGACCCAGGGCTGAGACCTCGCGCGCCAGCTGCGGCAGCGGCAGGTCGTCCAGGACCCTGAGGGAGAGGTCCGCGGGGAAGACGTTGCGCAGGTCCGCGAGGATCGCCTGCCCCGTGTCGGTGCGGTCCGCCACCACGGCCACCTCGCGCAGGTTCGGCTGCAGGGTGCGCATGAGGCGGATGGTCGCCGGCAGGTCCACGTGCTCGCGGACCCCGGTCATCCAGCGGGGAAGGGCTGGCAGGGGGGTGGTGTTGACGCCGCAGAAGACCGTCGGGGTCCTGCCGAACATTTCCTCGCCACGCTCCAGCATGAGCGTGAAGGCGGCCTCGTCCAGGGTCACCACGAGGTCCGGACGCATGAAGGCGTATTTGCGCCTCAGGCAGTCCGGCAGGCTGTCGATGTAGGCGGGGTCGAGGTTGCGCTTGGTGTCCATGTGCTCGACGCGGATGACGAGCTCCGGGTCGAACTGATGCAGGCTTGTCTCCAGGGCGTGCAGGATGTCGTCGGACCACTTGTAGCCCGGGTGGTAGGAGTTGAGGACAAGCACCTGACCGGCGCCCTGTGCCTGCAGAGGGCACAGGGCGAAGAAAACGGCCGCCAGGGCGGACAGCACCACACCCCGCACGGGGCTGCAGGCGGCCGGTCCGGCATCAGCCAAGGATGGTCTCTCCCTGCAGCACGGTGCCGGCGGGGATGACCGCCTGGGCCGGCCCCCTGTTGATCACTCGCACGTCACCGACGCAGCGCACCCCCTCCTCGAAACGCACGTCCCCTTCGACCTTCAGGCTCGCGCAATCCAGCAGGGACGGCGGGGCCTGTGGAAAGCGCTCAAGGAACGCGTCGATCTTCTTGAAAAATTTCCCGTCCAGGGAAACCTCCGGCATGTCGCCCTCGCGCAGCGGGTTGGGCACGATGGTGTCGCGTTCCGTGCGGATGAAGCAGTCGGACATGACCAGCAGCAGGTCGTTGGTGGTCTTGACCGGAGCGAAACGCTTGCGGGGCACGATGACGGCCTGGGCGTTCAGGAAGTTGGTGATGGCCGAGCCCATGGCCGTCTCCAGCTGGAAGACCTTGGGCGAGTCGGGGTCGCGGGGGTCCAGGGTCTTGGGGTTGATGATGAGGTCCAGCGGCATCATGCGGTGGGAGACGAAGACCGACTGCAGCACGCGCAGGTCGACCCAGATGGAATTGGTGTTGAAGAATCGGTACTTGCCGATGTCGCCGAAGGAATCCATCTCCTGGTCCGGGCACTGGGCCACCTCGCGCAGGGCCAGTTGCCTGTTCTTCTTCAGACGGCACAGGTGACCGCCCTTCTTGTCCTGCTCCGTGCGCCTGGCCACCTCCATGAGGAAGGGCAGCTTGTGGTGGACCATGTAGCCGAGCAGGCGGCGGTTCATGATGGCCCCGAGGTTGTCGGAGTTGGAGATAAAGGCGTAATTGTAGCCTTTGTCCAGCAGGGCGTCGAGGATGCCCGAAGTGATCATGGCCGTGTAGATGTCGCCGTGGCCGGGGGGGTTCCACTCCAGCTCGGGGTTCTGGGGCCAGGAGGCCGGGGCGTGGTCCCTGGCCATGATCTTGGGGTAGCGGTGCTGGAGAAAGGCCAGGTCGATGCCGGTGGTGCCGTTGTTGAAGTTCCCGACCTTGAGCATGGTGTCCATGTGGGTCTTGAAGCTGTTCATGAAGATCTGCGGGAACTCGACGCCGTAGTGGGCGCGTACGGTCTTGGCCTGCAGGAGGATGAGGTCCAGGAAGCTCAGGCCGTCCTTGACCGGGATGAGGGACTTGGCCGACTCCAGGCCCATGCTCGTGCCAAGTCCGCCGTTGAGCTTGATGACCGCCGTCTGTCCCAGGGCCTTCTCGCCGACCTCCTTGAACTGGTCCATGGCGTCGTAGTCGGCCAGTTCGACGTCCTCCACCGGAAGGATGTCGCGGTCCGAGAGCTTGCCCTGGGCGCCGTAGAGGAACTGGTTGAAGTAGCACTTGAAGGTGTTGATGACGATGGGCGGCAGCCCCTGCTGCTCCATCTTCAGGGCGAAGGGACGGAAGAGGGTGGAGAGCTTGGGGTCGTCGACGCTGACGCAGCTTATATCCTTTGCCATGGCGGTTCCTTGGTGATTGAGGTTTTCCGTGCGCAGGCCGGGGCCAATGCGCGTGCATCCCGATGGTGGTCGCGGATGACTGTCAGGAATAGTTCAACAATGCCGGTTCGTCCATATGGCCGAAGGACAATAGTGGAACATTTTTCTTCGTTTGTGCAAAAAAAGTGTCCCCGACGAGCGCGCCGGGTTCCCGACGTCAGGGATGGGCGGGAAGGCTGACGGTCAGGATGGATTGCCCCTCCGCGCGGGTCAGCAGCAGATGGCCGCCGATGCGTTCCACCATGCGGGAGCACATGGCCAGGTTCACCTCCTCGTCCTCGAAGGGCATGAAGAGGCGATATTCGTCCACGGCCGCGTCCCCGACGGGGCTCATGCCCAGCGTCACGTGGATCAGGCCGTCGGACGTGGACGACGTGATGCGGATGGACCCCGACTCGGCCACGACGTCGGCTCCATGGCCGAGGAGATAGATGAAGATGCGGTGCAGGAACTCCTGGTCGGCCAGGACGGGCGGCAGGTCGTCGTCGATTTCGTTTCTGCAGGTGATGGATTTGTGTTCCAGGCGGATGGATAGGAGGCGCATGACGAAGGCGAGGGTGGCGGGCACGGAGCAGCGCGTCAGGGTCACGGCCAGGGGTTCGAGGTAGGCGTTGACGCGCTGCACCAGGCGTTCGAGGCGGTTGCATTCGTCCATGATGACCTCGGTCTCGCGGGCATCGGGGTACCTGGCCCGCAGCTGGCGGGCGAAGCCGCCCAGGGAGACGAGGGGGTTGCGGATTTCGTGGGCCACCTCTTCGGTCATGCTGCGCAGCATGTTCAGGCGTTCGTTCTGGATCAGCACCTTGTCCATGTAGGCGTTGCGGGTCACGTCCTGGATCATGCCCTCCAGGCGGTCCGGGGCGCCGTCTGCGCGGCGCGGGCTCGGGATGGACTGGATCCGCAGGTCGATCTCGTAACCCTTCTTGTGCAGAAAGCGGAAATCCAGCCGGAACTCCGAGGCTTCGACCTTGAAGCCGTTCTTCAGGGCGGCAGTGAACTTCCTGCGGTCCGCGGCGGCGATGCGCTTCAGGAATGCCTTGGGCTCCTGCTGTATCTCCTCGGGCGTGTAGCCGAGGATGTCCAGGGTGGCCCGGTTCAGGAACTCGAATTCCCGGTTGCGGTTGATGCTGAAGACGATGATCGGCAGGTTCTGGACGAGGCGGAAGAGGTGTTCCTGGCTGTCCTGCACCCGCTGCGTGAGGCGCGCCTGGGCCAGGCCGTTGCGCACGACGTTCAGGAAGACGTCCATGCTGGCGATGGGCTTGGTGACGTAGTCCCAGGCGCCGGCCTTGAAGGCTTCGATGGCCGCGTCGATGTGCGTCCGGCCCGAGACGATGATGACGGGCGCGGCCGGGCGGATCCTCTTCATGGCCGAGAGCAGTTCGAGCCCGTCGCCGCCGGGGATGCCGAGGTCCAGCAGGACCATGTCCGCCGGCCCGGTTTCGAGCAGTTCCAGGGCCCGGCCGGCCTCGACGGCCTCGAGTACGGCGAAGCCGGCATCCTGCAGGAAATGGCGCAGCGCCTCGCGGAAGGCCGCTTCGTCTTCGATGATCAGTATGGAATCGGGCATGTTCCCGCCTCTGCCGTCCGGCGCCCTACGCCCGGGGCATGATGATGGAGAAGATGTTCATGGGCGCTTCGTAGGCGTAGCCGACCCGGCCTCGGTGGAGCTCGACGATCTGCTTGACGAAGGACAGGCCGTGTCCGCTGCCGTCCTCGCCGTCCGCCCCCGTCGAGCGGAAGCCCTCCTCGAACAGCCGGGCCTGTTCCCCGGACGGAATCTCGGGGCCCGTCGTGGCCACGAAGAGGCGCACGCCCTCCCTGCCCTGGCCGAAGGCGTCGGGCACGGTCTCCCATCCGTAACGCATGAGCTTCTCCCCGGCGACGGACCGCGTGTACTTGATGGCGTTGGCCAGCAGGTTCGCGATCACCTGGGAAAAGAGCCCCAGGTCGGCCGGCAGCACGATCTCCTCGTCGATGCGCACGTCGGGGGCGACCTCGATGCGGATGCCCTGGGCGTGGAACATGGACTGGAATCGTTCGATCTGCGGCTCGAAGACCTGGCTCTTGAACCTGCAGGGCCTGAGGAGGAGATCGTACCCGCCTTTCTCGAAGTGGCCGCGCCGCAGCAGGCTTTCCAGAAACAGGCTCGATTGCTGGAAGCGGCTGGAGATGGTCTTTTGCAGGGACAGCAGGTCCCGGGCCAGGACGGGCAGCTCCAGGCGCGCGTCGAGGTCCGTGGCGTCGTGCCGGGGTGGGGCGAGCCCGTCGATCCTGCGCTGCAGCCGGGTCAGCTGGCGTTCGAGCTGCAGGAAGAGGAGCTTGAACTGGATGTTGGGCACGATGACGTTGTGCCCGATGTCGCGGACCAGGTTGCTGATGAAGGTCAGGTGCTTGCGGTTGCTCACGGCCGTCTGCTTGACGGCCATGATGCGGGCGGCCCCNNGCGCGAATTCCAGCCAGAAGGCGTCCTCGTCCGGCGGCACCTCGCGGTGCAGGGCGATGGCCCCGATCAGCCTCGGCTGGTGCTCGGCGTCGCAAATGGTCACGACGGCGCCTCCGACCGTGCGGACGATGCCCGGGGACTCGGGGCACGGCGGGTCGGGCAGGCTGAAGACTTTGGCCCCCTGGGCGCTGGTGGTCCGGCGCAGGCGCAGGTCCCCTTTGGGACCGCGCATGTACAGGGATGCGGGCGTTCCCAGGCAGATGTCGGGAACGAGCACGCAGAGGGACTTGAAGTCGTGCAGGGAGTCGAATTCCAGGCCAAGCTCGAAGAAGATGTTCAGCGCCGTGAGCCTGTCCGGGGCGTGCCCCTGTTCCTTGCAGCGGGCGAGGCGGTCTTGGATTCTGGTACGGATGTGGGCGCGTTTTGGCGGCGCGGGCTGCATGGACTCTCTCCTTGCCGGGCAGGGCCCAACGTCGTCAGCATAGCCCAGGAGCAGCCCTCCCGCAATCAGGGTTTGCGCGTTTTGCCCCGCACGTCGTACTTTTTCGGGTCGAGGTTGTACTTCTTGATCTTGTAGTTGATGATCC
>DPKT01000294.1:0-1490 GCA_003542385.1 Desulfomicrobium sp. | reverse complement strand
AACTCTCGGCCGTCTGCAGGGTGGGGGGCAGGTGGTAGGTCCGGATGGCCTCCTCGTTGCAGATCAGCACGGCCCGCTCCAGGCAGTTGCGCAGTTCGCGCACGTTGCCCGGCCACTGGTACTGGGTCAGGAGGTCGATGGCCGGCATGGAGATGCGCTTGATGTTCTTGGAGTACTCCTTGGCGAAGAACTCCAGGAAGTATTCGGCCAGGGGCAGGATGTCTTCCCGCCGCTCGCGCAGGGGCGGGATGAAGATGGGGAAGACGTTGATGCGGTAGTAGAGGTCTTCGCGGAGCTTCCCGGAGGTGATCAGGTTCTCCAGGGGCTGGTGGGTGGCGCAGATGATGCGCACGTCGACCTTGATGCTCTTCTCGCTGCCCAGGCGCTGGATCTCGCCCTCCTGCAGGGCGCGCAGCAGCTTGGCCTGGGCTTCGGGGCTGAGTTCGCCGATCTCGTCCAGGAACAGCGTGCCGGTGTGGGCCAGCTCGAAGCGGCCCTTCTTGGTCCCCACGGCCCCGGTGAAGGCGCCCCGCTCGTGGCCGAAGAGCTCGCTCTCCAGCAGTTCCGAGGGCAGGGCGGCGCAGTTCAGGCGGACCATGGGCTTGGTGCGGCGGGAGCTGGCGTTGTGGATGGCCTCGGCCAGCAGTTCCTTGCCCGTGCCCGATTCGCCGCGCAGCAGGACCGAGGCCTTGCTGCCCGCGACCTGCATGATCTGGCCCATGACGAAGGCCATGGCCTTGGATGTGGCCACGATCTTGGCCTGGACCATGGCTTTTTCACGGTCCAGGCTCTCCCCCAGGAAGCCCATGGAGGCCCACAGCTCCTTCTGGGCCATGTTCTCCTGCAGGTAGGCGGTCTGGCGGGCGATGACTGCGGCCAGCACCTCCAGGAAGGCGCAGTGCAGTCGCAGTTCGGCGGCGGGCATGCAGGGGATGTCCGCGCTCAGGACGCCCAGGGCTTCGAGCACCCCTTCGGCGTTGATCCGGCTGATGGGCACGCAGATGAAGGACAGCTCGGCCAGCTCCTTCTGGGACCGGCCCATGGCCTTGTTCAGAAAGCGCTCGTCCTTGTCCATGGCCTCGATGATGATGGACCTGCCGCTGTCCAGAACCTGTCCCGTGACCCCTTGCCCCGGCGTGTAGGTGGCCTTGACGGGCCCCTTGTGGCCGTAGGTCAGGTCGAAGCGGATGGTGTTGGTCTTGGGGTCGAAGATGGCCAGGGCCATGCGCTTGTACTTCATGGCCTCGGCGGTCATGGTCAGCAGGCTGTCCAGGCTCGACTGCAGCGGGCTCAGGGGGTCGAGACGCTGCACGGTGCCTTGCAGGGTCTGCAGGTAGTGCAGGAATTCGTCGGTGGTCATGGGTGGTGTCCGGTTTGTGTCCGCTCTTGATTCTGTTGGGCGCCGTCACGTCGGTCCGCCCCCCGTCGGGACGGGGGGTGGCCGACGGCCGGGCCGCTAGCCCTGCGTCTTGGCTTTGAGCTTGCCGATC
>DPKT01000049.1 GCA_003542385.1 Desulfomicrobium sp. | reverse complement strand
CGGCGAATATCCCGTCGCCGTCAAGCTCGCGGCCGGCAAGATCAACGCCGCGGGCGGGGTGCTGGGCCGTCCGTTGGAAATCGTGGAACTCGACACCATGAGCACGGCCCTCGGTGCGCGCCAGGCCGCCCACGACGCCGTCAAGGCCGGGGTCGTAGCCGTGGTCGGTCCGTCCTGGAGCTCCCAGGCCATGGCCATGGGGCCGGTCCTGCAGCAGGCAGGCATCCCCATGCTCGGCGCCACGACCACCGCCCCGGACGTCACGGCCATCGGGGACTACATCTTCAGGGTCTGCTACACCGACGCCCTGCAGGCCAGGGTCCTGGCGCGCTTCGCCAGGCAGGACCTCGGCGCCGCCCGCGCCGTGGTCGTTACCATCGCCGGCGACGTCTACAGCGAGGGGTTGAGCGCCGGCTTCACGCAACATTTCACGAATCTGGGCGGGGTGGTGGCCGGACAGGTGCGCTACCTCCAGGACGCCATGGATTTCACCGGACAGATCGAGGCCGTCAGGCGGGAGGCCCCCGATCTGGTCCTGGTGGCCGGGTACACGCGGGACTCGGGCCTCCTGCTCAAGCAGGCGCGCGGCGCGGGGCTCGACATGCCGTTTTTGGGGGGCGACGGCTGGACCGCCCTCGAACACTACCCGTACCTCGATCCGGCCAAGGGCGAGAACTACTATGTCTCGCACTGGCATCCCGACGACGCGTCGCCGGCCAGCCGCGAGTTCGTCGATCTGCTCCGCCGCGAGTTCGGGCCCGACGCCCTGGAATCCACCGACGCCGGCAACGCAAACGCCTACGACGCCCTCTGCCTGGTGGCCGACGCAGTCCGGCGCGCCGCAAGCGCAGAGCCTGCGGCCATCCGCGACGCCCTGGCGGCCACGGACGGTTTTCCCGGCGTCACGGGGACGATCTCCTTCAGAGGGTCCCGCGATCCCGTCAAGCCCCTGGTCGTTCTTCGCATCACGCCGGATTCCGTGGAATTCGTGAAGAAAGTGGAGCCCTGATGGCGAGGAAAAGCATCGCCCAGCGCATGAACCGGGACATCCTGGTGACCATCGCGGTCATCGCGGTCCTTTTCGTGGCCATGGGGAGCCTCATGCAGCTGCGCTGGAAAAACGACAACATCCAGTCCGTCTGCCGGTTCCTGGACATGCTCGTGGCCCGCGAACAGAGCCAGATGGCCAACGAACTCTTCGAACGCAGGCTCTCGGCCCTGGGGATGCGCGTCACGCAGATCGCGGCCCTGGATGAGGTGCTTGAGGTCGTGCTCTACGATGCCTCCGGCAGACCCCTCGTCCGCGTTGCGGGCGGGACGCCCGACCCGTCGCCGTCGGACGTGCCGGCCCTCGACGACTTCCGGCCCGAGCCGGGGGAGCCCTACCGTTTCGAGCACGATTTTACGGCCCTGCGTTTCACCAAGGCCGTCACCGCCGCCGGGGAAGTCCTGGGCTGGGTCCGCATCAGCCACGACCTGTCGCTCCTGCGCAGGCAGATGCTCAGCTTCTTCGCCTTCTTCTTCGTCCTGCTGACCATCACCCTCATCTGCATGCTGACGCTTCTGCGCAGGAGGCTGCGCCAGTCCGTGGTCGTCCCCTTGCGGGAGCTCGGCTCGTCCATGCGGGCCACGGACTCCGAAAGCCTGTCCCGCGGCGTGTCCCTGCGCCAGGGCGACCTCGAGATCGCGAACCTCGGCGAGGCCTTCGAGGAACTGCTGGCGCGCCTCGACCTGTCGTACCGTGAACTCGACGAGGCCAACGCCGCCCTCAGGCGCAGCGAAAGCCGGCTCTCGCGGGCCATCGGGGCCAGCACCGACGCCATCTGGGAGTGGTCCTACGCCACGGGGGAATGCTATTTCAGCCCCCGCTGGTACGAGATGCTCGGCTACGCCGATCAGGAACTGCCCATGAGCTACGACACGTGGCGCAGCCTCTGCCATCCCGACGATTACGGGCTGGCCGTGCGGGAAATCCGGGATGCCGTGGGATCCGGAGGCCTCAAGTCGTACCAGGCCGAGTTCCGCATGCGGGCGAGTGACGGGGGCTGGAAGTGGATCCTGGGCCGTGGCGACGTCATCGAGCGCGACGGGGACGGAAACCCCGTCCTCCTGAGCGGCACCCACACGGACATTTCCGAGCGCAAGCAGGCCGAGGAGCGGCTTCGGCAGTCCGAGGAGAAGTTCTTCCGGCTCTTCCGCCTCTCCCCGGACACCATCATCCTCGTCAACGCCGAGACCGGGCAGCTCGTGGACGTCAACGATTCCTTCGTCGCCCTGTCTGGCTACACTCGCGACGAGGCCCTGGGCAGGACCCTTCTGGAACTGGGCCTCTACCGCGACCCGGCCCAGCGGGAGCTGCTCTACGGGCTGCTCGAACACGAGGGCACGGTGCGCAACCTGGAAATCGACGTCCGGTGCAAGGACGGTTCCGTCACGGCCTGCGCCGTCTCCAGCCAGCTCATGCAGATCGACGGGACGACCCATCTGCTGGCGGTTGTGCGGGACATCTCGCAGATGAAACAGATGCAGGAGCTCATGATCCAGAGCGAAAAAATGCGCTCCGTGGGCGGCATGGCCGCGGGCATCGCTCATGAGATCAACAATCCCCTGGGCATCATACTGCAGGCTTCCCACAACCTCGTGCAGCGCACGCGTCCCGATTTCCCGAAGAACATCGAGGCGGCCGAACGCATCGGCCTGCGCATGGAGCTTCTCGAACGCTACATGCGCGAACGCAAGCTCGACGTGTTCATCGCGGACATCCAGACGGCGGGCGTGCGCGCCGCGGAGATCATCCGCCGCATGCTCGATTTCAGCCGGATGAGCGAATCCGGCCACGCTCCATGCGACCTGCGGCGGCTGATCGAGCAGTCGGTAGCCCTGGCGTCCACGGACTTCGATCTCAGAAAAAACTACGATTTCGGCCGGATCGGTGTGGAAATCGACGTCGAGGACGGCCTGCCGCCCGTGCCTTGCACCGAGACCGAGATCGAGCAGGTCCTGCTGAACCTCCTGCGCAACGCCTCCCAGGCCATGGCCACGGCCGCCTCCCCGGCCGCGCAGCCGCGAATCCGCATCCATGCCTCGGCCCTGACCGAAGGCGTGCGCATCGTGGTCGAGGACAACGGGCCCGGCATGGACGCCGAGGTCAGCCGCCGCGCCTTCGACCCGTTCTTCACGACCAAGGCTCCGGGGCTGGGTACGGGGCTGGGTCTGTCGGTGTCCTACTTCATCGTCACCAAGAGCCACGGCGGGGACATGCGCGTCGAGTCCGAGCCGGGGAAGGGGGCGCGGTTCATCATCGATCTGCCCGCAGCCAAGGGGGAAGCGGCGTGACCCTCGACGACAAGGTCCGTCTGGCCAGGGAGCGCATGGCCGACGCCCTGGCTCGTTTCGGGGTCCGTGCCGCCGTGGGCTGGACGGGCGGCAAGGACT
>DPKT01000189.1:2650-8685 GCA_003542385.1 Desulfomicrobium sp. | reverse complement strand
GGCGGCGGCCAGGGCCACGGCCACGGGTTCGGTGCACCCCAGGGCCGGGGACACCTGCGCGCGCAGTAGATTCTTGACGGAGAAACTCATTGCACCCTCTTCAGGAAAAATCCGCAAAAGCGGATTTCATTGCCGAGAATACCGGGGCTGTCAATCCGGCTCACTCGCGCACGTCAAGGTTCGGCTCGAAGAGCTGCACCAGACGCACGAACAGGTCCGGAATCTTCTCCGGATCCGCGGCGGCGGAACCGGCGTATATCTTGGTGATCTCCAGGGCAGTGTCGATGCCGGTGGTCTTGCCGAAGCCCACGTCGAAAAAGTCGTCCAGGCGCTTGCGCAGCTGAGGGTCCATGATTACCTCCGTCCATTGAATCGTGCCTGTCACCGTAAACCGCCCCGCCCGGAGCGATCACACAGGAATTTCTACCATGCCCATCTATGAATTCCAATGCAAAACCTGCCAATTCTGTTTCGAGGAGATCCTACCGGCCAGCCGCGAGGACATGCCTCCTTGCCCGAGATGCGGCTCGTCCGAGAACGTGGCCAGGCTCGTCTCGGCCTGCGCATCCCAGCCCGGACGAAAGACGGAATCGACCTGCTCTCCGCGGGGCGGCTTCTCCTGAGGATGAACCGCCCTTCCCGTGCGGAAGGCAAAAAAAATCGGCGTCACCCCCGCGGGCGACGCCGATTTTTTTGGTCTGCCGAAAAGCTACTCGGTCTTGAGCTTCATCCAGCATTCCTCGTAGGCCTTGACGGCCTCGCCGAGGTCGGTCTCGAACTCGCCGCGGGCCATGTCCTCGGGCGTCGGGTAGACGAGGGCGTTGGTGCGCACGTCCTCGGGCAGGGTTTCCTTGGCCGCGAGGTTGGGAGAGGAGTAGCCCATCTCCTGGCAGATGAAGGCCGCCACCTCGGGCCGCAGGAGATAGTCTATGAAGATGTGGGCGTTCTCGACGTTGGCCGCGTTCTTGGGGATGCAGAGGTTGTCCACCCAGAGACTGAAGCCCTCCGTGGGGTAGACGAACTTGATGTCGGGGTTCTCACCGGAGGCGATGTAGGCCTCGCCGTTCCACAGCACCGCCGCCATGACCTCGTTGTTCAGCAGGGCCTGCTTGGGCGAGTCGGAGTCGAAGACGCGGACGCTTGCCATCAGCGGCATGAGCAGTTCGCAGGCCTGGCCGACCTTGGCCGGGTCGGGTTCGTTCAGGGAATACCCGAGGCGCTTGAGGCCCATGCCCAGCACCCCGCGCATGTCGTTGGGCAGCAGGATCTTGCCCTTGAGTTCGGGCTTCCAGAGGTCGGCGAAGGAGGTGATGGAGGCCGCGGCCGGGTCATTGGAATTGATGGCGATAACCGTGGAGCCCCACATGTAGGGGACGCTGTAGGTGTTGTCCGGATCGAAGGCCTGGTTCAGGAGCTTGGGGTCGAGGTTGCCGAAGTTGGACAGCTTCGACTTGTCGATGGGCCGGAGCAGCCCCTCCTTGCGCATGCGGGAGACGAAGTCCGTCGAGGGGACGATGAGGTCGTACCCCTTGGCGTCGACCATCTTGATCTTGGCGTACAGGGCCTCGTTGCTGTCGTAGGTCGACATGACGACCTTGATGCCGGTCTCCTTGGTGAAGTCCTCCAGCACGCTGTCGGGCATGTATTCCGACCAGTTGTAGACGTAGAGCTCCTTGGAGGCCGCCAGGGCCTGGGAGGCCAGCAGCAGGCAGAGGGCGAGAAGGACGAGACGTTTCATGGTTTCTCCTTGAGGAAGCGCTGCGACAGCATGACGGCCACAACGGTTATGAGGATCATGATGGCGCACAGGGCGTTGACCTCGGGTTTGAGGCCAAGTCGGACCATGGAGTAGATGCGCAGCGGCAGGACCTCGAAGGTCGGGCCGGTGGTGAAGAAACTGATGATGACGTCGTCCACGGACAGGGTGAAGCTCAGGAACCACCCGGCCAGGACCGCCGGGAAGATCATGGGCAGGACCACGTGCCGGAAGACCTCGTACTCCCCCGCCCCCAGGTCGCGCGCCGCCTCCACCACGTGGGGGTCGAAGCCGTGCAGCCGGCCGAAGACCGTGATGGCCACGAAGGGCACGCACAGGGTCACGTGGGCCATGAGCAGGGTCCAGAACCCCAGCGGCAGGGACAGGGCCATGAACAGGACCAGGAGCGAGATGCCGATGACGATGTCCGGCGACATCATCATGACGAAGAGCGAGGTGCGGATGACCTTACGCGACGGGAAGCGCCAGCGGTGCAGGGCCATGGCGATGAAGGTGCCCAGGATGCTCGAGCAGGTCGCCGCGAGGACGGCGATGACAAGCGAGTGCAGGGCGGCCTGCATGAGGCTCGTGTTGCCGAAGAGCTTGACGTACCAGTCCAGGGTGAAGCCCTTCCAGGCCATGGAGAAGCGCGAGTCGTTGAAGGAATAGATGACCATGACGGCCAGGGGCAGGTACAGGAAGAGGTACACCAGGCAGGCGTAGACCGCGCGCAGGGTTCGCATCAGGACGCCTCCCGGCCCAGGCGGGCCGCGCTCTTCCAGTACAGCAGGAGCATGAGCCCCATGAGCGCCGTCAACGTCACGCTGGCCGCAGCGCCGAGGGGCCAGTCGCGGGTGGTCAGGAACTGGTCGCGGATGAAGTTGCCCAGAAGCATGGCCTTGGCCCCGCCCAGCACGTCGGACACGTAGAACATGCCGATGGCCGGCAGGAAGACCAGCATACACCCCGAGACGATGCCGGGCATGGTCAGGGGCACGACCACGCGCCAGAAGGCCCGCCAGGGGCTCGCGCCGAGGTCGCGGGCCGCTTCGAGATAGCGGCGGTCCAGGCGCTCCAGGGCCGCGTAGAGGGGCAGGATCATGAACGGCAGCAGCGTGTAGGTCAGGCCCAGGACCACGGCCCCGGGCGTGTACATCATGGCCAGGGGCGCGTCGATGAGGCCCAGGGACAGCAGCACGTTGTTCACGATGCCGCTGGAGTTGAGCATGGCCGTCATGGCGTAGGTGCGCACCAGGGAGTTGGTCCAGAAGGGGATGACTACCAGCAGGAGCAGGGTATTGCGCACGGGCTTCCTGGCGCGGGCCAGGATGGATGCGAAGGGGTAGGCCGTCAGCAGGCAGATGGCCGTGACCAGGCCAGAGAGCCTGAGGGATCCCAGCAGGATGTCCAGGTGGGTCCGGTCCATGAGGCGCGCGTAGTTGCGCAGGGTCGCGGCCGGCTCGATGAAATTCTCGGTCGAGGTGGCGCAGAAGCTGGCCAGGAAGACGAGGATGTTGGGCACGAAGGCGAAGACGGTCATCCAGCCCACTGCGCCGATGATCACGGCCCGCTTGAAGAAGCCGTCATTTCTCATACGGCAGCACCACTTCCCAGCCCTCGACCCAGCTCACGGCCACGCGGTCGCCGGCGCGGAAATAGACGGTCTCGTCGTCCTCGTTGAAGAACTCCGTGGCAGTGACGACGCCGCCGGCGTCCAGGCGCACGACGACGTCGTAGGTCGCGCCCTTGTAGATGGTCTCCTCCACGGTGCCGACGATGGAGCGGCCGCGGGCGAAGATGTCCTCGAGTTCAGGGTCCTCGGCCAGGTCCTTGAGGGTCTCGACGCGAAGGTCCTCGGGACGCAGCAGGATGTGCGCCTTCTCGCCGGCCCTGAAGGCGTGTCCCGTGCGCATGAACACGTCAAGCCCCCCGGTGCGCACCCGCGCCCGGCCGTCGCCCGGTTCGACCACCTCGGCGTCGATGATGTTGATCTCGCCCACGAAGCGCGCCACATAGAGGTTGCAGGGCTCCTCGTACACGGACACGGGCGTGCCGACCTGCTCGATGACGCCGTTGTTCATGACGATCACCCGGTCGGACATGGAGAAGGCCTCCTCCTGGTCGTGGGTGACGAAGACGAAGGTGATGCCGAGCTTTCTGCGCAGTTCCTTGAGTTCGATCTGCATGGCCTTGCGCAGCTTGTAGTCCAGGGCCGAGAGGGGCTCGTCGAGAAGCAGCACCAGGGGCTTGTTGACCACGGCCCGGGCGATGGCCACCCGTTGCTGCTCGCCGCCGGACAGTTGGGATGGAAAGTGGTCCAGGCGTTCCGCCAGGCCGACCAGGGCCAGGGCATCCTCGGGAGGCATGGGATCGCGGGCGATTTCCGTGACGATGGCGACGTTTTCACGGGCTGTCAGGCTGGGGATGAGATTGTAAAACTGGAATACGAAACCGACCAGGTGTCGACGAAATTCCGTCAGTTCCCGTTCTCCGGCTGCCACCAGGTTGCGGCCGCCGCAGATGACCTGGCCGCTGGTGGGAGTGTCGAGGCCGCCCAGGATATTGAGGAGGGTCGATTTTCCGCTGCCGGAGGGACCCAGCAGCACCACGAACTCACCGCGCGGCAGTTCCAGATCGATGCCGCGCAGGGCATGGACCTCCACCTCGCCCATGCGGTAGACCTTGGTGAGGGCCTGGGCGCGAAACACGATTTCGGTGTCGTCCGCTGTGCATGAAGAAGACGCCATGCCAGGTCCTGTCTTCGCCGTGGATAAACAAATATTTGCCCATGCCTACTATAACAGCTGGATGTCGGCGGATGTCAACGAAGATGCGGGTTTGCAGACGAAGGGGAGGAGGTAGGGCAGAACGAAAAAAGGGTCAGCGAAAAATCGCTGACCCTTGAATTCTTGGTGGAGCTAAGCGGGATCGAACCGCTGACCTCTTGAATGCCATTCAAGCGCTCTCCCAGCTGAGCTATAGCCCCGTGTTGTGGGCCAGTTTATAACAAAAGCCGCGGTCGGCTGTCAACAGGTTTTTTTATCGGCAGCGGGCGCGGCTCGGGCGGCACTCTGGGCCTGCCGGATCAGGTCAGGGTCAGGCTGACCAGGGACAAAGCCGCTGCGGCCAGCATCAGGGGGTGAATCCGGTGAAACCGGCCGATCCCGATTTGGATCAGGGTGTAGGATAAAAAGCCGAAGGCCAGGCCGGTGGAAATGGAATAGGTGAGGGGCATGAGGAGCAGGGTCAGAAAAGCCGGGAGTCCCTCTTCGAACTTGCTGAAATCGATGCGGCCGATGCCCCGCATCATCACCGCGCCGACCATGATCAGGGCCGGAGCAGTGGCGAAGGGGGGCACCACGGCGATCAGGGGCGCAAAGAAAGCCGCCGAAAGGAACAATCCCGCGGTGGTCACGCTGGTCAGGCCGGTGCGGCCGCCGTCGGCGACGCCGCTGGCCGATTCGATGAAAGCGGTGGTGGTGCTGGTTCCCAACAGGGCCCCACCCACCGTTGCCAGGGCATCGGCGGTCAACATGCGCGGCAGGCGCGGTATGTCGCCGTCCTCCTGAACCATGTCGGCTTCGTGGCAGACCGCCAGCAGGGTGCCGAGGCTGTCGAAAAGATCGACAAACATGAAAGAGAAGATGCTGGCCCAGAGGGAGATGCGCAGAGCGCCGAGGATATCCAGTTGCAGGGCGATGGGGGCCGGCGACGGCGGCAAGGCGACGATCCCCTGCGGCCAGGGGGAGACCCCGAGCAGGATGCCCAGGGCGGCGGTGCCGAGAATCCCCAGCAACATGGCGCCGCGCACCCGCTTGACTTCGAGCAGGATGACCACGAACAGCCCGAATAGCCCCAGGCCGGCGGGGGCGTCAAAGGCTCCCAACTGCACCAGCACCGCCTCGCTTTTGACCACCAGGCCGAGATTCTGCAAGCCGATGAAGGCGATGAAGAGGCCGATGCCGACGGAGGCGGCGAGGCGCAGGGTCAGGGGGATGGCCCGGGCCAGGCGCTCCCGCACCCCCAGCCAGGTGAGGACCAGGAAAAACAGGCCGGAAAGAAAAACGACGCCCAGGGCGGTCTGCCAGGGCACCCCCTCACCGAGAACCAGGGTATAGGTGAAAAAGGCGTTCAGTCCCATGCCCGGGGCCATCATCAGCGGGGCATTGGCCCAGAGCGCCACCAGCAGGGTGCCGAGAGCGGCGATCAGGCAGGTGACGGTGGTCAGGGCGCCCTGATCCATGCCGGTCAGGGCGAGCATGGCGGGATGGACGAAGAT
>DPKT01000189.1:525-2465 GCA_003542385.1 Desulfomicrobium sp. | reverse complement strand
CATCCCCGGCCCGCGCATAGGCCAGGGCCGAGTGATAGAGAGCACGGGCGCGCAGATCCTGTTCGGCGGTCGTTTCCCGGGCCTGTTCGAAGAGCAGCAGGGCCTCCTGATAACGGCCCCCCACATAGGCCAGCACCCCCTGGGCGTCGAGGTGCCGGGGGGAACCGGCGGGCAGCTGGGCCAGCAGCGGTCGAGCGGCCTCCGCATCGGCAAGCTTCAGCGTCAGCAGCAAAAGCAGGCGATAGTGCAGCTCTTTTTTTTCGCCCGGGTCCGCGCTTTCCTCGTCCAGCCCCCGCAGATAGACCTTGCGCGCCGCACTGGGTTGGCCGGCGGCTTCCAGCAATTCCCCCTGGCGGAGATAGAGGGCAATCCCCCCGGGCTGCTGCCGCGAGGCACGCCCCACCGCCTCGGCCGCCCCCTGGTAATCCCGCTGTGCGGTCAGGGCATCGGCGCGGGCCAGATGTTCCTCGGCCGTCGTGCCGGGGCCCGAAATCAGGGCGCAGCCGGAAAGCAGGAGACCGGCAACCACGGCCGGAAAATATATGCGGAACGTCTTTCCCATCGCGGCACGGGGCCCTAAAAAAAAGGGCCGGAGCATGGCCCCGGCCCGGATTTACCGATCTCTTCCCGTCAGGGCTTCATCCCGGTGATGCGATAAAGCGCCTCGATATATTTTTCTCCGGTCTTGCGCACGATCTCCTCGGGAAGCGGCGGCGCCGGCGCCTTTTTGCCCCAGTCGAGGGTTTCGAGATAGTCGCGCAGAAACTGCTTGTCGAAGCTCGGCTGCGCCCCGCCCGGTTGATAGAGATCCTTGGGCCAGAAGCGCGAGGAGTCAGGGGTCAGGGCTTCGTCGATCCAGATCACGCGATCCTCGAAAATGCCGAATTCAAACTTGGTGTCGGCGATAATGATCCCTTTGGTGTCGGCCAGATCGCGGGCGCGCTTGTAGATCTCCAGGGTCGTGTTGCTGATGGTGTCGGCAATCTCCTGGCCGCAGAGCTCGACCACCTTGGCGAAGGGGATGTTCTCGTCGTGTTCGCCGAGTTCCGCCTTGGTCGAAGGGGTGAAGATCGGCTCGGGAAGCTGCTGACTCTCCACCAGTCCGGCGGGGAGGGAAATACCGCAAATGCTGCCGGTCTGCTTGTACTCCTTCCAGCCCGAGCCCGAGACATAGCCGCGCACGATGCATTCGACGGGCAGCGGCTTGGCCTTTTTCACCAGCATGCTGCGCCCTTCGAGCTGGTCGCGGTATTTGTGGGTGACGGCCGGGAAATCGCTCACTTCGGTGGCGACGATGTGATTGGGGATGATGTCGGTCATCTGCTCGAACCAGAATTTGGAAATCTGGGTCAGCACGAAACCTTTGTGCGGAATGCCTTCGTTCATGATGACGTCAAAGGCGGAAATGCGGTCGGTGGTCACCAGCAGCAGGTATTCGCCCAGGTCGTAGATATCCCGAACCTTGCCCCGGTTGACGAGCTTGAGATCGCTGAAATTGCTCTGGGTCAGTGTCGTTGGCATGCCTTAAATGTCCTTTTTGATCGAGGCTTGAATGGCGGGGGAAACGACAATGTTCGCCTGTTTTTTCAGGGCGTCCATCTTCTCATTGAACAACTCTTCCTTCTTGCGGGTCAGCACCATCCCCTTGAGTTCCTCGCGACCGGCGGCATCGACGGTGCCCGGGTCGGCGGCCTGCCGCTCCTTGAGGACGGCGACCACAAAGTCTCCGTTGACTTCGTGAACGGAGGGCACCGCCGCCAGCTCTTTTTCCAGCGCGAAGGCGGCCGTGGTCAGCTCCGGCGCATTGCCGAGACGGGGGAGGAATTCGCCGTAGGCCCGGCTGAAGAGTCCGGTTTCTTCGAGACTCAGCCCTTCGGCCGCGGCTCGTTCCCGCAGCAAGCCCCCCGCTTGCAGGGCGGCGAGCAGTTCATCCGCCGCTG
>DPKT01000189.1:0-442 GCA_003542385.1 Desulfomicrobium sp. | reverse complement strand
GCCGCTCTTTCAGGCCGAAAAGCACCACCCCCTGCGACAGCACGAGGGGCCGGGCCAGATCCTTTTCCCCCAGAGCGAAGGCGGCGGAGGAAATCTGCTGCGAGGCACCGAAGCCGTCGATCTCGCCGTCACGCTCAAAGAAACCGGTTTCCCGAATCTCCAGGGCGTTGGCCTGCGCGGCGCTTTCCAGATCGCCGGTCTTGCGGTTGATATTGTAGGCATCCATGGCCTTTTCCAGGGCCAGCTGGCGACTCTTCTCGGCGACAACCTCGGCCTTGACCTCGCCTTGCACCTCCTCCAGCGGTTTGATGCCCGGCTCGATGTAACCATCGCAGCGGATAATGTGATAACCGAAGGGGGTCGTGACGATCTCGCTGGTTTCCCCGGGCTTCATGGCGAAAGCGACCTGTTCGAATTCGGGAACCATGACCCCGCGAGAGAA
>DPKT01000350.1 GCA_003542385.1 Desulfomicrobium sp. | reverse complement strand
TGCCCTCGGCGATGTTGAAGACGAGGTCCCAGCGGCGGCCTTCGGCCAGGGCCCGGACCAGGCTCCCGATGCTGCCGATGCGTTCCACCGCGTGTCCCTGGGAAACCAGGGCGATGGCGATGGCCTCCACGGTGACGGGGCTGTCCAGCTCCGCCACCTCGTCGGCCGTGAAGCCCGCGGCCAGATATTCGTCCTTGAGGTCGTAGGTCATGCCGATGCGCATCAACCCTCCCGTCCCGCTGTGTCGGGATACCGGAAAACCCGGCCTTCGTAGTTGCGGAGCATGACGTCCCGTCCATCCCGGTCAAAGGCGTACTGCGGCTGGAGCGGCACCTTGCCGCCGCCGCCGGGAGCGTCGATGACGTAGGTCGGGATGCAGTAGCCCGAGGTGTGCCCGCGCAGGCCCTGGATGATGGACAACCCTTTCTCGACGGGCGTGCGGAAGTGGGTCGAGCCCGGGATGGGGTCGCACTGGTAGAGATAGTAGGGCCGCACGCGGTTGCGGATGAGGCCGTGCATCAGGTGCTTCATGGTCTCCACGTCGTCGTTCACGCCGGCCAGGAGCACGGTCTGGCTGCCCAGGGGGATGCCGCCGTCGGCAAGGCGGTTGCAGGCCGCCGCGGTTTCGGGGGTGATCTCGTCGGGGTGCGCGAAGTGCAGGCTCATGAGCAGCGGGTGGTAGCGGCGCAGCATGCGCACCAGGGCGGGCGTGATGCGCTGGGGCAGCACGGCCGGGACCTTGGTGCCGATGCGCACGATCTCAACGTGGGGGATGCGGCGCAGCTGGGACAGCAGCCACTCGATCTTCATGTCCGGCAGGGTCAGGGGGTCGCCGCCCGAGAGCAGCACGTCGCGGACCTCGGGGTGGGCGCGGATGTAGTCCAGGGCGCGCTGCCAGGAACTCATGTCCGAACGGTGCCCGCTTTTGCCCACCAGGCGGGAGCGAGTGCAGTAGCGGCAGTACGTCGAGCAGAACTCAGTGACCAGGAAGAGGGCGCGGTCCGGGTAGCGGTGCACGATGCCCGGCACGGGGCTGTGGCCGTCCTCGCCCAGGGGGTCGGGCATCTCGAAGGGGCGGATGTCCTTCTCGCGCACGTCGGGCAGGATGCAGCGCGTCAGGGCCTGGCTCTGCGAGGCCGTCAGCAGATAGTACGGCGTCACGGCCGCGGGGAACGCCCCGGCGCGGTCGAAGCCCAGAGGCGCGGGCACGCCGAGGATGGCTGCCATGCGCTGCGGCGAGGTGATGCGGTTCTTGAGCTGCCACCGCCAGCTGTCCCAGTCCTTCTGTGTGGCGCCGGGAAAATGGGTGGCGAGAAAATTTCTGTGTCTGGCCCAGAAGGCGAGCTCCTGGCCCTGGAAGGCATGCGGGGTGGATAGAGAGGGAGGTTCGGCCAGTTCCTGGCCGGTTTCGGGAGGCTCTTCAGCGGCGTATTTGGTCACGCTCATGTCATTCCTCTTCGGTCTGCTGGAATTTTTCGACAGGCGGGATTGCCCTTCGAAAGTTCGACATGCCAGAGCATTGTGTGTGCCAATAATTCAATATGCTGAAATTAAAATGTTTTTAATTTCCGTGAGTGAAAGGGGATATAATTACGGAACTCTCTGTTCCTTTTTTCTCCAGCGAGTTCGGTCTGTGGAAGGCCTGCCGGGAGGGATTTTGGCTGGCCTTGGTGAGCCGTGTCCTACAATCATGAATTTTAGTTCATAAATTTAGATTGTTGTCGGAAAAAAAGAACTTTTTTTTCTGACCTTGGCATTTCGGAATTTTTTTTTCCTCAATGAGCGATACGCCGCGTTTTCGATGCGAAATCAAGTGCATGGAAAGTGGGTGCTCCTTCGTATCCGCTGCACAAGGCGAATACATTTTTTACGCATTCGGCTGCAGTCATTTTCCTTCAGGTTTAGTGGGCCTGCGTATTGTTCTCCTCTCCCGGCTTGGGCACAAAATGCTCAATTCACGTGCCACCGGCATCAGGCTCAATCATTTCCAGACAGGCAGGCGTCCATGCGAAACAGTGCCGCAGGTTCAGCAGGGGAGTCATTCGACGCAGCCTTCGACTTCGTCGAGCTGGCGGGCCCGCCATGCGTGGACAACCTCGAAAGCCCTCTCGGCGGGAGATCGTTCATGGGCATCAGCCGGGCCGCCAATCCCGACTGGCCAGGCTGGATCGTTCTCGATCACGGCCTGGGCGTTTGCCCTTCCGGGATCGATCAGCCCGTCGACGATGACGTGACGGGCGGGTACGCAGACCTGCGCCGGCTGGTGCGCTCATTCTATCTGCACAATTACTGGAAAGGCGTGTTCGCCGACACGATGCCGTGGCCCCTGTCCGTCGTGGTTTTCGACAGCGCCGTGGTGCATGGCCGGAACAGGGCCGTGCGCATGCTCCAGGAGGCCCTGAACAATCTGTACGGCTTCCGCAAACTCGAAGTAGACGGCATTTTCAGGCGCGACTCGCGCATGGCGCTCGCGGTCATCCTCTCGCGGCACGAATGGTACCAGAGGACCCTCGTGACCGAGGTGTTGCGCATCAGGCAGGGATACTGCGACCTGGTCGCCTGCGGCGACAGGCAGGCCATGTCCGTGTGCAGGCAAAGGGCGCTCGGTTTGCAGCGTCTGGCCGAGAGGTGTTTCGAGGACGCCGTGTTCGTCATGCCCTCCGAGGCTTCGGGCCTCGGGCTGGCCTGCTGATCGCCTTTCCCCCGATTTTCAAGCAAACCCGCACCGATTGGTTCCCGCTTGACGGGTCGGTCCGGTTCTTCGGCTCCTTGAAGCTCCATATGCAGCGTCTGCGTCATTCGGGTGAGCCCGCGATACGGTTTTGACTGCCTCCCGTCAGTCCGTTCCGCAGTCTCCGGTTATCCCGCTTCTGCGATGTTCCCTCCCACGGCGCGGGAGATTCGCGCCGCGCCCGACTTCCGCTTTCCGCTCCGCCGCATTGCGCTGCGTCCCATCCGGCGCTACCGTGAAACATCGGTGTATCAAGTTCCGTGTTTACCCCTCTTTTCCGGATGATCCTGCGAGGCCTGGATTCATGACAGCTCCCTCTGAAGATCGACGCACGCTCTGGCACACCCTGGGTGCCGCGGAAGTTCTGGCGCTGCTTGACGCAGGAAGCGACGGGCTGTCCGCAGTGGAAGCGTCCGCGCGTCTGAGCGCGCACGGGCCCAACGAAATCGCCCAGGCGTCCGGCCCGAGCCCCGTGCGGCTCCTGCTGGGGCAGTTCAAAAGCCTCATCGTCTGGGTGCTCGTGTTCGCGGCGATCGTGTCCGGGGTCATGGGCGAAGTCGTTGACGCCCTGGCCATCCTGACCATCGTCGCGCTCAACGCCGTCATCGGCTTCTGGCAGGAACTGAGCGCCGCCAAATCCATTGCTGCCCTGCGGCGGCTGGCCGCGCCTCAAGCCAAGGTCCTTCGAGACGGCCACGTGGTTGCCGTCGGGGCGGCGAATGTCGTGCCCGGCGACGTTCTCGTGCTCGAAGCCGGCGACCTGGTGGCGGCCGACGCCCGGTTGCTGACGGCAACGTCCCTGTCCTGCGTGGAGTCGGCCCTGACCGGCGAGTCCGTGGCCGTGAGAAAGGACGCTGGATTCTGCGGCGCGTGCGATACGCCCCTCGGGGACCGGGCGAACATGGTCTTTCTGGGCACGAGCGTGGCCACGGGCACGGCCAGGGCCGTGGTCGCGGCCACGGGCATGGACACGGAACTGGGCCGCATCGCCGGCCTCATCGAGACGGGGGAGGAGGCCACCCCTCTGCAGAGGAAGCTCGATGCCTTCGGCCGCGTCCTGATCTGGGCCACGCTGGGCATTGTCGCGGTTCTTTTCGTTCTGGGCCGCATGCGCGGCATCCCCCACATGGAACTTTTCCTGGGCGCCGTGAGCCTGGCGGTGGCGGCCGTGCCCGAGGG
>DPKT01000169.1 GCA_003542385.1 Desulfomicrobium sp. | reverse complement strand
GGCCGCTGCCTGACCTTCTCCAAGTGCACGCGCTGCCTGCAGGCCTGCCTGCGGGGCGCCATCATCCGCGAGGCCGACGACAGCCTGCGCATCGATCGCGCCCTGTGCGACGGGTGCCCCAAGAACTGCGCCCAGGCCTGCCCTTCCCAAGGGCTCATCGTCTACGGCGAGGAGCGCAGCGTGGACGACGTGCTGCGGGTGGTGGAGCAGGACGCGGCCTTCTACACCCGCTCCAAGGGGGGGTGACCCTTTCGGGCGGCGAACCGCTCATGCAGGCCGACTTCGCCCTGGCCCTGCTCAGGGAAGCCCGCCGGCGCAGGATCAGGACGGCCGTCGAAACCTGCGGCATGGTGCCCTGGAAGACCATGGAGGCTGCGGCCGAGCACCTCAACTACGTGCTCTACGACATCAAGCACATGGACGGCGCCGTCCACGAAGCCCAGACCGGACGGTCCAACGAGGTCATCCTGGAGAATTTCCGGAAGCTTGCGGAACTGCACCCGGACAAGCCCATCCTGGCCCGCACGCCCGTCATCCCCGGGTTCAACGATTCCGAGGAAGCCGTGGCGGCCATCGCCGAGTTCCTGAGGCCCTATCCGAACGTGCGCTACGAGATGCTGCCCTACCACCGGCTGGGCACGCAGAAGTACCACTTCCTGGACAGGGTGCCGCCCATGGACGGCGTGACGCTGGACAAGTCGGTCATGCCGAGGCTCATCGAGATAGCGGTGCGGATTCTCGGGGACAGGGTCGACTTCCCGAAATGACGAGGTTCACGGCCGAACCGGCCCGCACGGGCCGCGCCGCGCCAACCGTGACGAATCGTGGAAGGGCAGCCCTCGGGTTGCCTTTTTTTACAGCCCGTGAGAGTTTTTTCGTATGACGAGCCGCCACGCCGATTTTGTCGCCAAGCATTTCGAATACATCCTCGATGCCCTCCCCGACGGGGTTTTCATTTCCGACGTCTCGGGCATCACCCTGCGCGTCAACCGCATGTACGAGCAGCTGACGGGTCTGAAGCAGGAGGACATCCAGGGCAGGCAGGTGCGCTCCCTGGTGGAGAACGGCATTTTCGACAAGATCCTGAATCCCGAGATAGTGCGCACGGGCAAGCCGGCGACCCACGTGCAGCAGCTGCAGAACGGCAAGAAGCTCGTCCTCTCGGGCTTCCCGGTCTTCGACGAGGGCGGGACCCTGCGGCTCGTGGTGACCTTTGTCCGCGACATCACCATGATCACGCGCCTCAACGAGCAGATGGAGGAGCAGCGCCAGCTCATCGACCACTTCCACAAGCAGATGGCCTTCATCTCCAACGAGCAGAGCAAGGGCCTGACGCCCGTGTACGCCAGCCCTGCCATGCAGGAAGTGGTCAACATGCTGCTGACCGTGGCCCCCACGGACGCCTCGGTCCTCATCCTGGGCGAGACGGGCGTGGGCAAGGACGTCTTCGCCCGCCTGACCCACGCCCGAAGCGCCCGGCACGACAAGATTTTCCTCAAGGTGGACTGCGGCGGCATTTCCGAGACCCTGACCGAGTCCGAGATGTTCGGCTACATGCCCGGCGCCTTCACGGGTGCGTCGAGCAAGGGCAAGGCGGGGTACTTCGAGCTGGCCGACGGCGGCACCGTCTTTCTCGACGAGATCGGCGAACTGCCCCTGTCCATGCAGACGCGGCTCCTGCGCGTGCTTCAGGACGGCGAGATCATGCGCGTCGGCGGGACGCGCTCCAGCAAGGTCGACGTGCGGGTCATCGCCGCCACCAACAAGAACCTGGCCGAATGCGTGGAGCAGGGCACCTTCCGGCGCGACCTCTACTACAGGCTGAACGTGGCCACGGTGACCATCCCGCCGCTACGCGAGCGGCCCGAGGACGTGCGGCCCCTGGTGGAGCACTTCCTGCAGCAGCACTACTCGGCCAAGTACGGCAAGCGCATGGCGATCATGGAGATCGCCCTGACCGTCCTGTCCCGCTACCAGTGGCCGGGCAACGTGCGCGAGCTGCAGAACATGGTCCACGGCCTGGTCATCACCCACAAGGGTTCGCACATCTCCCCCCGCGACCTGCCGGCCCACATCCGCGAGGACGGCCCCCAGGACCGCACCTGCTGTGACGCCCTCCTGACCGGCGGCCGTCCGCTGAAGCAGATCATGGCCGAGATGGAGCGGGACTTCCTGGAACAGGCCATCGCCCTGCACGGTTCGGTACAGAAGGTTTCGGAGCTCTTCCAGGTCGACCGCAGCACCATCTTCCGCAAGATCCAGAAGAAATGACGCGCCGTGGCCGGGGAGGGCGCTAGAAGTGTTCTTCCAGCAGCGCCTGGAGGTCTTCGGTCGTTCCCTGTCGCGGGTTGTTGTCCATGAGCCGTTTGGCGGCGGCCGCCCGTTCGGCGATGCCGCGTATCTCCGCGCGTGCGATGCCCTCGCTCGTCACGATGAGGACGCGCGAGGCGCCGATTGCGCGGACCTCGTTGCCGAAGTCACGTGAGGCCCCGTTGCCGTGGATGATTCTGCCGATGGTCTGGAATGCGCGGATCATGACGTCGCGTTCCCGTGTTGCGAAGTGATGGGGCGATCGTGCTCATTGATTGTTCCGGGGCCGCCTGCCGGCCGTAACCATGAGCAGTCGCGCGCACGTGGAGATGCAATGCTCAATATCGGTTGTCACCTGTCCTCCTCCAAGGGCTTTCTGGCCATGGGCAGGACCGCCCTTTCGATCGGGGCGAGCACGTTCCAGTTCTTCACCCGCAACCCGCGCGGCGGGGCGGCCAAGGGCGTGGACCCGCAGGACGTGGCGGCTTTTCTCGCCCTGGCCGGGGAGAACGGCCTCGGCCCGTTTCTGGCCCACGCCGCCTATACCCTGAACCCCTGTTCCGCCGACGCCAAGACCAGGAACTTCGCCCTGGAGTCCATGCGCGACGACTTGGCCCGCATGGAGCTGCTTCCGGGCAACATGTACAATTTTCATCCGGGGAGCCACGTGGGGCAGGGGATGGAGGCGGGCATCGGCCTCATCGCGGCCCAGCTCGACGCCGTCATGCGGCCGGACATGAAGACGACCGTGCTGCTCGAAACCATGGCCGGCAAGGGCAGCGAAGTGGGGAGCGCCTTCGGGGAACTGCGGGAGATCATCGACCGGGTGACGCTGTCGGACAGGATCGGGGTCTGCCTCGACACCTGCCATGTCCACGACGCCGGCTATGACATCGTGCACGACCTGGACGGCGTGCTGAGGGAGTTCGACGAGATCGTCGGTCTCGACCGGCTGCGGGCCGTGCACCTGAACGACAGCCTCAATCCCCGGGGCGCCCGCAAGGACCGCCACGCCTGCATCGGCGAGGGACACATCGGGCTGGATGCCTTCAGGCGCATCATCAACCATCCACGGCTGCGAGGGCTGCCGTTCTATCTGGAGACTCCCAACGAACTGCCGGGGTATGCACGCGAGATCGCGCTGTTGCGGGGTTTGTGTTCGGAGTGAGGGGCGTGTCGGCAGGAGGAGGAGGCGGGGAATACATGGGTGACCGGGCGTTGCATTTTGCGAGAACTCATGGAAATAATGACGAATGGCGCCCATTGCATGAGCATGTCCCCGCCCCTTCAGCGGCTCGGGCATCCGGAATCCGACGTGGCGCAACCCGCGGAGTGCAGAGCATGAACACCGACATCCCGGTTCTCATCGTTGACGACTATTCCACCATGCGCAGGACCATCGGCGACGTCATGCGCAGGTTCGGATTCACCAACCTCGCCTATGCCGAGGACGGGCAGATGGCCTGGGAGATGATGCAGGAAAACAGCTACGAACTCCTGCTCCTCGACTGGAGCATGCCCCGGATGACGGGGCTCGAACTGCTCAAGCTCATCCGCTGCCCCGGCGGCAGGTTCACCGACGTCGCAGTGCTGGCCATCACCGGCGAGGCGGAGCAGGAGTGCGTCGTCGAGGCTGTCAAGAACGGCGTGGACAACTACATCGTCAAGCCCTTCACCCCCGAGGTCCTCGAACGCAAGCTGCGCGAGGTCTTCGCCCGCCGCAGCAAGGCGTGTTCCTGAGGCCTTCCCTCATGCCGGCAGGAAAACGCTGACCTCGACCGTGCCGGCTCCGCACTTCATCTCGATATCCCCGCCATGCGCCCGGGCTATGAGCCGGGCAGAGTAGGTGCCCAGACCCGTCCCGCGGGTCTTGCCGGCGGTGGCGTACTTCTCGAAGAACCGCCCTTTCAGTTCCGGCGCGACGTCGCCATTGTTGATGATATCGATGCGCACCCCGCCCTCCGGCCGAGCCCCGATGGACACCAGAACGTCCTCCCGCCGGGGGGACGCGTCCAGGGCGTTGCCCACGAGGTTGGCGAGCATGGAGTGGCAGAGCAGTTCCTCGCCCATCCAGGGGAAGAACGGGCAGTCATCCCGGCCGTCGACGAGGAGCCGCAGCCCGATGCCACGCATCTCGGCCGTTTCCGCGAAGCCTGTCATGACCTTGCGCGCCACGACGGCCAGATCCATCTTTTCGGGCCGCAGCTCATAGACACCCCGTTCCATCCGGAAGAGGGTGGTGGACAGGTTGGTCATGGCCAGGAGCGTGTAGCCGGCGTCTTCGATGCGCTGCAGCATGTCCCGCTGGGGCTGGGTCAGGTTGGCGTCCATGAGCATGAGCTGCGGCAGGCTCAGAACAGTGGTCAGGGGCGACTTGAGGTCGTGGCGCATGATGCGTTCCACGTCCTCCCGAAGGCGGGCGGCCTCGCGCAGGGCAATGTGGTTGGCGACCCGCGCCCGGACCACGGCGGGGTTGAAGGGCTTGGCGATGAAGTCGATGGCGCCGAGTTCAAGGCCTCTGGTCTCGGCCGCGACGTCGTCGAGGGCGGTGATGAAGATGACCGGGATGTCGGCGGTTCTTTCATCGGCCTTGATTCTGCGGCAGACTTCGAAGCCGTCCATGCCGGGCATGACGATGTCCAGCAGGACGAGGTCGGGAGTGGATGCGCCGACTATTTCCAGGGCTTTTTCGCCGCTTGTGGCCGTGTCCACGTCGTAGGCCGGAGCGAGGAAACCTGCCAGCAATTCGATGTTGAAGGGGGTGTCGTCGACGATCAGGATTCGTGCGCGGCCTTGTGCGCTCATCAGCGGCTCCTTGTTTCCTCTGGCGGGCAATGCGGGAATCGCGGGAGGCCGAACCCCCCGCGGTTTCTTCACATGTCGCGATTCTTTGAGACGCGCAAGCGGCTGCGGGAGAATGGGCCTCGGATTGAGACGGATGAGGTCGGAAAACAAGAAAGCCGCCCTTTCGGACGGCTTTCAAGCGGCATTCAAGTGGAATTTGATGTGCGTTTATAAGTGGTGGAGCTGATCAGGATCGAACTGACGACCTCTTGAATGCCATTCAAGCGCTCTCCCAGCTGAGCTACAGCCCCACAACGCGAAGCCGCCTTTTGATATAAACCACCCAGGCTGTCAACAGGAAAAATCGTCATACGCGCAAGTATGGCGAAACAGCCGGGTCCCTGATAAGGGGGGCTTGTCTGACGCGCTCCTCCCGGCGAGCCTGCCGGGAGGCATGTGGCCAAAAACCCTTGCGGGGCGGCCCTTGGCGCTCGTTCATCGGGTGCGGCGCGAGAAAACAGCGGAGGAATCAATGCGATCAATTTTGAGCATAGGCTTTCTTTTCATGGTCGGCATCCTGGGCGCATGCCCCTCGTTGGCCGCCGAACCGCGGTCCGGCGCGTGGGAGATCGACGGCGAGCATTCGACCGTGGGTTTTCGCATCCGGCATATCGTCGGCCATGTGCCCGGCGTCTTCGCCAGGTTTTCCGGCGAGGTGGATTACGACCCGGCCGCGCCGACGCGTGCGCAGTTCTACATCCTGGTCGACAGCGCCAGCGTCCATACCGGCGTCCCGGCCCGCGACGAACATCTGCGCAGTCCCGACTTCCTGGGCGTGGAGAAGGCCCCGCGCATCATTTTCGCCAGCAAGAGCGTGACCAGGGGGGAAGGAAACATCCTGCACGTGACCGGCGACTTGACCATCAAGGACGTCACAGCGGAAATCCAGGTGCCCGTCAGGATCCTGGGCATCGCCGAACATCCTTTCAAGGACAAGATGCCGGACACCAAGGTGCTGGGGCTGCATGCGGAGTTTTCCATCAACCGGCTCGATTTCCATGTGGGAGAGGCCAAGTGGACTCAGATGGGCATCATGGGCGAGACCATCGACCTGACTATCGACATGGAGTTGCTGCAACGCTAGGCTTGTCCGGCCGGGCGGTTCATCCCGGCCGCGTTTTCCGCACTCCGAGGGCGCATGGACAGTCTTGAGATACATCTCGACCGGGTCGACGTGGACCTGGGCACAGCCCGCATCCTGCACGACCTGACCCTGCATATCGCCGGCCGGGAGCACTTCGCCGTGGTCGGCGACAACGGGGCCGGCAAGACCACGCTCCTGCGCCTGCTGACGGGCGAACTCTGGCCGTCGCAGCGCAGCGGCGGCCGGCGCGTCTACCGGTTCTGCGGCGAGGGCTCGGAGTCGCCCATCGCCGTCCGCCCGCATGTCCGCCTGGTCACGCCGGACATGGCCGACTGGTACCAGCGCCACGACCTGCGCGTGCCCATCTGGGAAGTCGTCTGCGCCGGGTTGCGCAACACCCCCTTTCTCTACCATGAGGCTTCGGAGGCCGAGCAGGCGCAGGCCAGGACCCTGGGCTTCGAGATGGGCCTGGGGCCTGTCCTCGACAGGCCCATGCGGGCCGTGTCCACCGGACAGGCCAAGCGCGCCCTGCTGGCGCGGGCCCTCATCGCCGAACCGCTTCTTCTGGCCGTGGACGAGTTGACCCAGGGCCTGGACCGCCAGGGCCAGCTACGCCTGCTGGACGCCCTGAACCGCATTGCGGACACGGGGCGCACTCGCTTGCTGGTCAGCGGGCACGGTCTGCTGCCGGTGCCCGAGGCCGTGCGCGGGCGGATTTTCATCGAGCACGGCCGCCTGGTGGACAGGCCCTCG
>DPKT01000174.1 GCA_003542385.1 Desulfomicrobium sp. | reverse complement strand
CCGCCTCAATCTGGATCCGCGGCCTCCTGGAGCGCGGCGCCGCCCTCGACACCCGCCACACGCGGCGTTACCGCCTGCCCGGACCCCTGCACGTCCACCCGCATGCCCGCCTGCTCATCGTCGATTTCGACCACGCCCAACGTCAGGCGGGGCTGCCTGCCCTGCGCGCCGACCTCGAACACGGACTTGACCGCAGGGGCGCCCGGAGTGATATTCATTGCCTTGGCGACGCCGGGAACATTTCCTTCGGGACCTTTTTTTCCGGCCTCTGACAGTTTTTCACATTTTGCGGCGGAGGCGATATGTCCGATCTGCATTTGTGGCACCGCGCCGAACTCGGAAAGCTCCGACAGGACATGGAGGAGCTCTTCGACTCCCTCGTGCGGGACTTTTGCAGCCCCCTGGATCTTCGGCTGCTGCGCTGCGAGCCTGATGTGCGCGTGGTCAGCGAAGGCGACGTCATCGTCGTCACGGCCCTCGTCCCCAACCTTGACCCGCGTTCCATTAAGGTCTCGGTGTCCGGGAACAGGTTGTCCATCTCCGGGGAAAGGGTGGAGGAGGACCGGGACGCGGGGAGCCTGTACATTTCCCGGCAGGGGTTCGCCAGTTCCGTGCGGCTCTCCTCGGCCGTGGATGCGGACAATGTGACCGCCAGCTACGCGGGCGGAATGCTCAGGATCGTCCTGCCCAGGCTCGCGGGTCGCACGTCGGTGCGGATGCGGGCGAACGAGCACAACAACGAGCGAGGTAGGCATGAGTGAATCCTTACGACTGACTCCCGAAGAACTGCGGTGGACCCTCGACATCTCCACCCTGCCTTTCGCCACCACGGACGAACTCGAACCCCTGGACGACATCCTCGGCCAGGACCGGGGCGTCGAAGCCCTGCGTTTCGGCATCGGGGTGCGTCGTCCGGGCTTCAACATTCTGGTCACCGGCGCTCCGGGCTCCGGGCGCATGGACGCCGTGAAGAAGGTCCTGGCCCTGGCCGTGCAGGGCGGCAAGGTGCCCGGAGACCTGTGTTACCTGAACAATTTCAAGGACCCCGAAGCCCCCATCCTGGTGCGCCTGGGACAGGGGCAGGGCGCGCGTCTGAAGAAGAGCATGCAGGGGCTGGTGGACGAGCTCAGGAAAGAGGTCCCCAAGCTCTTCGAGAGCCCGGAATATCTCGCCCGCAAGAACGAGATCAACGAGGCCTACGAGAAGAAGACCGCGAGCTTCTTCATGAATCTCGAAAAGCAGGTCAAGGAGGCCGGCTTCGCCCTGGTCACCTTCCAGGGGCGCCAGGGGCAGCCGCCCGAGGTCATGCCCGTCGTCGACGGCGAACCCACCCCGGTCCTCAAGCTCGAACAGATGGTCGACAAGGGCCGATTCCCACGCGACGAGTTCGAGCGTATCAAGGCCAAGCATTCCGAGATCAAGAGCGAGATCGACTCCATCTTCCTGCAGGTCCGCCAGCTCCAGAAGGAGATTCAGGAGAAGAACCGGCAGGCCGACAAGACCATGTTCTCGAACCTGGCCGACGACCTCATCGCCCCCCTGCGCGAGGATTTCGCCTGCGAGGAGCTGAACGAGTATTTTCAGCACATGATCGACAACATGGTCGAGAACATCGCCATCTTCTTTGCCCAGGAACAGCCCCCGCACATGCCCGTGGGCGACCCCTTCGAGCAGTACACGGTCAACGTGCTGGTGGACAACTCCGAACAGCAGGGGCCGCCGGTCATCATCGAGGAATACCCGACCTACCGCAACCTGTTCGGCAGCATCGAACGCATCGTGGACCGCAGCGGCGTCTGGCGTACGGACTTCTCGCGCATCAAGGCCGGTTCCTTCGTGCGCGCCAACGGCGGCTATCTGGTGCTGAACCTCCTGGACGCCATCATGGAGCCGGGCGTCTGGCAGTCCCTCAAGCGCGCCCTGAAGAGCCGCAAGATGGAGATCCAGACCTACGACCCCTTCTATCTGTTCACCACCTCGTCCATGAAGCCCGAGCCCATCGAGATGGACATCAAGGTCATCGTCCTGGCCGATACGTACATGTACCATCTGCTCCAGCACTACGACGATGACGTGCCCAAGATCTTCAAGGTCCGGGCGGACTTCGACACGACCATGGACAACACCGGCGAGGCCGTGGGCCAGTTCGCCCGATTCGTCCGCGCCCGATGCGCCGAGCACGGTCTGCGCCCCTTCGACCGCACGGCCGTTGCGGCCCTGGTGGAGGAGGCAGTGCGCATGGGCGGGCGGCAGGAGAAGATGGCCGCCACCTTCCCCAAGCTGACGGATCTGCTCATGGAGGCCGAGTATTTCGCCCAGCAGGCCGGCCGGGACATGGTGGAGGGGGAAGACGTGGCGCAGGCCGTCGAGGCCCGCATCCACCGCTCCAGCCTCATCGAGGAAAAGATCCAGGACATGATCGACCGCGGGTCCATCATGATCGACACGGACGGCGCCAAGGTCGGCCAGATCAACGGTCTGGCCGTGTACAGCATGGGCGACATCATGTTCGGCAAGCCCAGCCGCATCACCGTGGCCACGTCCATGGGCAAGGCCGGCATCATCAACATCGAGCGCGAGGCCGACCTCTCGGGCAGCACTCACAACAAGGGTGTGCTCATCCTTGGCGGCTACCTGCGCAAGATGTTCGCCCAGGACAAGCCCCTGGCCATGAGCGCTTCCATCGCCTTCGAGCAGAGCTATTCCGGGGTGGACGGCGACAGCGCCTCGTCCACGGAGATGTACGCCCTGCTGTCGAGCCTTTCGGGCGTGCCCATCAAGCAGGGCATCGCGGTGACGGGCTCCGTCAACCAGAACGGCGAGGTGCAGGCCATAGGCGGGGTCAACCACAAGATCGAGGGATTCTTCGCCTGCTGCAAGGCGCGCGGACTGAACGGCGAGCAGGGCGTCATCATCCCCAAGGCAAACGTCAAGGACCTCATGCTCAAGCCCGAGGTCGTGGACGCCGTGCGCGGGGGGACGTTCCACATCTGGTCCGTGGACACCATCGAGCAGGGCATCGAGATACTGACCGGCAAGAAGGCCGGGATACGGAAAAAGGACGGAAGCTATCCCAAGGGCACCATCTACGCTCTGGTGGACGAGCGCCTGAAGAATCTTGCCCAGGCCATGGTTCAGTTCGGCAAGGACGACAACAACAAGAAGGATTGAGCGGGCCGGTGCCCGGAAGGAGACAGTCTTGGAAAACAACATGTACGATCTGGTCATCGTCGGCGGCGGGCCGGCGGGCCTCTCGGCGGGCATCTACGCCATGCGCGCGGCCATGAACGCCGTGCTGGTGGAGAAGGGCATGCCCGGCGGGCAGATCGCCCTGACCAAGGACGTGGAGAACTATCCCGGCATCGAGGAGGTCGGGGGCTTCGAGCTGTGCGAGAAGTTTCTGAACCACGCCAAGCGGTACAATCTGGAGATTCGGGAGAACGAGGTGGCCCGGGTGGAGCCCGGCGTGGACTTTCATGAGGTGGTGCTGGCCGACGGCACGCGCCTGAACACCCACGCCGTGATCCTGGCCGCCGGCGGCTCGGCCCGCAAGCTGGGCGTGCCCGGCGAGATGGAGCAGTACGGCAAGGGCGTGTCCTACTGCGCGACGTGCGACGGCTTCTTCTTTCGCGGCAAGACCGTCATCGTCGTCGGCGGCGGCGACACGGCCCTGGAGGACGCCCTGTACCTCTCCAAGATCTGCAGCAAGGTCTACCTCGTGCACCGCAGGGAAGAGTTTCGCGGCAGCCGCATCCTGCAGCAGCGCGTCCTCGCCGAGCCGCGCATCACCCTGGTCCTGAGTTCCGTGCTGACGAACATCGCGGCCGACGACCAGGGCGTGACCGGCGTGACCGTCCAGCACGTGGAAACCGGGGAGACCCGCGACATCGCCACAGACGGCGTTTTCATCTTCGTCGGGTTCAGGCCGAACAACATGCTGGTGCCGGCAGGAGTGAAGATGAACGCCGCGGGATACGTCGTCACCGACGAGAAGTGCGAAACGAGCCTGCCCGGCATCTTCGCCGTGGGCGACCTGCGGCAGAAGTACGCCAACCAGATCGTCCTGGCCGCTGCCGACGGCTGCGTGGCCGCCCTGGCCGCGGCCAGGTACGTGGAGATGCGCAAGGCCCAGGCCGAGCGCAAATAATCCGCCTGGAGCGATGCG
>DPKT01000200.1 GCA_003542385.1 Desulfomicrobium sp. | reverse complement strand
GCCGATGACGGCCCGTGCCTGGTCGGCCAAGGCGCGGACCTGGGAGCAGAGCTTGCGGCTCGCGTCGGTCCCGGCCTGGCCCGGAGGCAGGAGTTGCCAGGCCAGGAGCAGCCCCTCCAGATTGGCGGCGGGCTCGTCCAGGGCCGTACGCAGGAGATCCTGCAAGGGGGCGTAGGCTTCGAGGCCCGTTGGCGCGGCCAGGGGCTCCTCGTCCAGGAAATCGTCCTCGCCTCTGCCTGGGTCGATGCGCAGGGCGCGCAGCAGGTGGCGGCAGGGATGGGTCAGGAAGCGCGTCAGCTCTTCGATGTCGATCTCGATGTCCCGCTCCGTCCGTGCATCTTCGGGAGTATCGGTCGCGGGGAAGAATTGCCTGGACCGGTGCTCGGCATACAGCGCCAGCGCCGCGTCGCGGTTCTGGGCCGAGTAGGAGAAAATGCGTGACCCTGCGCTGAAATAGTCCGGATGGAAGGCTTGCAGCTTGTGCTTGAAAACAAGGGCCTTTGAGGGCTGAAGACCGTCAACCGTACAGCCTTTGTCCAAGAAATCGAGCAGTTCCGAGACCAGAACCGACGGCGGTGCCTCGGTATTGTCGGATTGGGACAGGCCTGGGTAGGTCAGGATGAGGTTGTCGCGGGCCGAGATGATGCTCTCCAGGAACAGGTAGCGGTCGTCCTCGCGAAGGCTGCGGTCTCCGGGCCGCGGGCGGGCGGCCATGAGGTCGAAGCCCGGGGGCGTGTCTTGGCGCGGGAAGGCCGTGCTGGTCAGACCCGTAAGGCAGACCACTCGGAAGGGGATGGAGCGCATGGGTTTCAGCCCGCAGAAGGTCAGGCCCGAGGCCAGGAAGCCCGACTCGCCGCCGCTCTCGTCCAGGCGCTTGCGGATGAGGTAGAGCATGGTCCGCGCGTCGGCCTCGAAGTCGCCCATGTCGCCGGTCAGTTCGGTCACGGTCCGGCGGATGGCCAGCAGATGCTCGGCGTGGGCGGGGTCCTGGGGGAAGAAGGCGTCCAGAATCCACAGCAGACAGTCCCGCCAGTCGAAAGGCGTGCGCGTGTGATGCAGCCTGGACCACAGGGTGGCGAGTTCGTCGATCCAGGCGGTCACGCGGCCCAGCAGCTCCTGCTCGGCCGAGCCACGCAGCGCCAGGGGAGCGATGCCGTGCAGCGGGTTCGCCTCGCCGGTCATGTATCCGAGGTACAGGCGGGACAGGCCGCTCTCCCACGTGTTCTGGCCGAAATCACCCAGCCCCGCATTCCTGCGGAAATTCCGATCAAGCCCCCAACGCACACCGGATGCGCGCACCCACTCCAACGATCGCTGCGTATCGGACGCATCCATGTTCAGTCGTTGCCGCACAGGCGGGGCTTCGAGCAGGGCGCAGACCCGCGAGGTTTCGAAGCGGTGCTGTCCGAACTCAAGCAACTCCAGAAAGAGGCGGATGGTTTCGGCGGCCTTGGTCGGCTTGCGGTCGGAGATGGAGAAGGGGAGGTCTGTTTCTCCCGTGGTCCCGAAAACGGCCTGGATGACCGGCGCGTAGGCCTCGATGTCCGGGTTCATGACCAGGATGTCCTGCGGCGAGAGGGACGTGTCCTTGGCCAGGAGGTCGAGGATCAGGTCTTTCAAAACCTCCATCTCGCGCAGGGGGCTGTGGCAGCAGTGGACCTGGATGGAGGTGTCTGAGAAGTCCGTCTTTTCCTTGCGAACATCCAGATCAAGAAGATCGGCCTGGAGTTGTCCGAGCATGGTGTCCGCGTCTGGTTCCACATAGCGGTCCGGCTCCGATTCCTGAATGTCTCTATCGAGAAGTAACTCCAGAAAGTCCCGGCCAACTGCGCCGAGTCCGGCCAGTGGCGTAGCGTCCTCGAAACGTTCTTCCTCGGAGAGAAACTGGTTCCGGTAGGCACGCCGCTGCTCCCTGTGCGTCAGAAGATCGCCCCAGTACTGGCGGCAGGGGCTGAGCAAAAAGACGTGCACCTGGCTGTGCCTGGACAGGGCTTTCAAAAGATCGAGATAGACCGGCGGCAGGGTCGGGATGCCGAAGACGCAGACGCGGGTGGGGAGTTCCGGCAGGGACGAGCTTTTTTCCAGCTTGGCGATGGCCCGTTGCAGCAGCGCCGCGCGATGCTCCCCGCCCATGTCCCGGATCAGTTCCCGCCAAAGTCTGGCCTGCCAGGCTTCGCTGGCGACGTGACCGGGCAGGAGGAAGTTTCCGCTCGGTTCGCGGTTTTCCCAGCGTGCGGCCCACTGGGGGCGGAAGATGAGGTACTGGTCGAAATGATAGGCGATGCGCTCGGCCAGTTGCACGGACTTGAGCTCCGAGTCATCGCGTACGTAGCGCGCCAAGGGCGCGAACTCCGGCTCGTCCAGCAGGCCGCGCAGCAGGTGCGTGATGCGCCACAGCATGCGCTCCTTGCTGAGCGGGTATTCGGGGGGGAGGTCGGCCCGCAGTTCCCGGCAGAGCTCGTAGGCGAAGGCCACGGGGAAGGGGAAGTGCACGCCCGCGCAGACCCCGTGACGGCGGGCCAACTGCATGGAAACCCAGCGCTGCATGCCGCCGGACTGGACCAGGATGGTCTCCGGCTTCATGGGGTCAAGCGCTGTCTTCAGAACCTCCGCGAGCAGGTCCGCCAGATTTTCCAGGCGGTTGGATGCGTGCAGCAGGAAGCCTTCCATGGGGTCAGGACGCCGCCAGCCCCACTTCGCCTTCGATCCCCGTGATGGCCCCTATGGCCAAGGTCAGGAAGTCGCCCAGCTCCAGGCCGATCTTTTCGCATTCCTTGATCGTCTCGCGGCAGACCGAGGCGGCGAAGGCCTTGTCCTTCATTTTTTTCTTCAGGCTCTTGGCCTCCATGCCCTGCATGCGCGTGGGGCGGACGAGGGCGGCGGTGTGGATGAGGCCGGTCACGGTCTCGCCGCAGCGCAGGGCGAAATCGAAGGGGGTCTGCGGCTGGTTGCCGTTCATCTCGTTGTGGCGGGCGATGGCCTGCACGGCGTCGTCCGGCAGCTTCCCGGCCAGGGTTTCGGCGGTCAGCAGGCCGTGCTTTTCGGGGGTGTCCTTGGTCTGGGGGTAGTCGAGGTCGTGCAGCAGTCCGGCCAGGCCCCAGGTTTCTGGGTCGTGGCCGAGGCGGGCGGCCAGGGCGCGCATGACGGCTTCGGTCTCCAGGGCGTGGACATAGAGATGGTCGGGGGCGCTGGCCTTGAGCATGGCCAGGGCTTCGGTGCGGTCGAGCATGTTTCCTCCGTGGTTTGGAAGTCGGAGAATTCCTGCATTTCCGCGCCGCGGTCAAGGATTCAGCAGCACGAAGTCCCGCGCTTGCCGGGCAGCCAGGTCTGGATGATGTACTGGGCGCACCCCACGCCGGGCGTGACGGCGATGGCCGCGGTGGGGCAGTTCAGGGCGCAGGCTCCGCACTCCATGCAGGCCTCGCGGTCCAGGACCTCGGCCTTGCCGTCCTGCACGGCGAAGATGCGGTGCGGGCAGACCGTGGCGCACAGGCCGCAGCCCACGCATTTTTCGCGGTCATAGGCCAGGGTGGCCACGTTTTCGAGATGGCGGTAGCGTTTCATGCCGAACCTCCGCTGAAGTTGCCGGCCACGAACAGGATCGCGGCCAGGAGAGTGCAGGCCGCCAGGACCGGGATGGCCCGGCGCATTTCCTTCTCCACGCCCGAGGGCGAGGTGTAGGGCGTGGAACCGGTGAAGTTGAGGCTCAGCCAGGACGACAGGGCGACGGTCCAAAGCCCCGCCCCGGCCAGTGTCTGCCAGGCGGCGAGTGGGAAGAAGAGGGGCAGGGTCAGGGCGCCGGCCAGGCCGAGGCCGGCTCCGCCAAGGGAAAAGACGCGCGGCAGCCTCGGCAGCAGAAGCGGGAACAGGACCGAGCCGCAGAAAAGGCCCAGGAGGGTGCCTCCCGCCGCCACCATCCAGCGGCTCCAAATGGCGGCGAGGGAGAATCCGTGCCCCATGAGGCTCAGGAGCGCCGCCACGGCGAAGGCGCCCAGGAGGGGCTTCCAGCCCAGCACCAGCTCCACGGGGATGACGGCGGCTCGTTCTCTGAGGGAGAAGGTAACCTCGCGCATGGCCTCGTCGATGCCGTGGTCGAGGTAGCGGGGCAGGTCCTCGGCCCGGACGGGCCCGAACACGGCCTCGAACCCGCAGGCCTTGCGCAGGTCGCGGGCCCGCACCCCGTTG
>DPKT01000183.1 GCA_003542385.1 Desulfomicrobium sp. | reverse complement strand
CCCGTGACGCCCTCGGCCCGGCGCTCGGCCAGGTTGGTGTCCACGCCGGCCCGGGCCAGCTCCTGGGTGTAGAAGTCGCCCATCTCGTCGTTGCTGACCAGGCAGGTGTAAAAGGAGCGGCCGCCGAACAGGGCGTTGGCCACCACGGTGTTGGCCGCCGAGCCGCCGCCCGAGCGCGCGCTGCGCTCGCCGCGCAGGTATTCGAGCAGCTCGAACTGGCGGTCTTCGTCGACCAGGGTCATGAAGCCCTTCTCCACGCCCATGGTCTGCAGGAAGGCGTCGGAGACTTCGAATTCCATATCCACCAGGGCGTTGCCGAGGCCGTAGACGTCGTATTTCATCGGGTTTCCTTGTTTGGTGATTTTGGTCCCATAGGACCCATGGGGCCCATGGGACCTATTGTTTACTCCGCCACGCCCAGGCGCTGGAACCTCCAGGCCTCCAGCACCGACTGCACCAGCGAGGCCAGGGGGATGGCGAAGAAGACGCCCCACACGCCCCAGATGCCGCCGAAGACGAGGATGGCCGTGATGGAGGCCACGGGGTGCAGGTTCACGGCCCCGGACAGGAGCAGGGGCACCAGGAGGTTGGCGTCCAGGAGCTGGATCAGCAGGTATGTGACCATGGCCCAGGTGAACTGCGCACTCAGACCCCACTGGATGTAGCCGATGATCAGCACAGGCACGACCACCACCACGGCCCCGATGTACGGGATGATGACGGACAGGCCCACCAGCAGGCTCAGGAGCATGGCGTAGTCCAGGCCGAAGAGCAGGAAGCAGGCGTAGGTCGCGGCCCAGACGATGAGCACTTCCCAGATCCTGCCGCGCACGTAGTTGCCGGCCTGGGTCTTGAAGTCCGTCCAGACCTTGCTGGCCAGGGTGTGGTCCGCGGGCAGGAAGCCGCTCAGCCATTCGAGGATGACGCGCTTGTCCTTGAGGAAGAAGAACACGAGGATGGGCATGAGCACGAGGTAGACCACGAAGGAGAAGACCGAGCGCACCGACGAGAGCGAGAAGGCCAGGACCTTCTGGCCGATCTGGGAGAACTGCACGGTCACGGAGTCCACGATGGCCTGGATCTGCGCCTCGGTGAAGAAGGGGTATTTCCGGGGCAGGTATTCCAGGGCGGTCTGGCCCTGGGCCACGATGTACGGGATGTTCTCGATGAGGTCCGTGATCTGCCTGGCCAGCAGCGGGATCAGGGCCAGGAGCAGCACGGCCAGGAAGAGCATGAAGAGCCCGAAGACGAGGGCCACGGCCAGCATGCGCGGGCAGCGGAAACGCTCCAGGATGCGCACCAGCCCCTCCAGGAGGAAGGCGATGACCACGCTGGCGATGACCGGCGCCAGGAGGTTGCCGACGGACAGGACGACGGCCGTGCAGATGGCCAGGACCAGCAGGAGGATGACAAGCTGCGTGTCCGAGAAGACCGTGTGCAGCCACTTGCGCAGGATTTCCATTTTTTTGCTCGCTCGGGGTGGAAATGGGCTTCCGGTTATCTAGACACAGCCGTGCGCGCCGTCAACGCGGGGCCTGCGCCGAAAAAAACGGCCGCCCCGTGAGGGGCGGCCTAAGGAGGAGTTTCCGGAACCGGCCGGTTTTCGGCGAAGAACCTGGCGAGGGGAGGATGCGCTTCGACAGGCCGGTTCGGCGGAAAAGGGTTATCTGATGAAGAGCATCTCCATGTAGCTGGGCAGGGTCCAGAGGTCGTCGGCGACGAGGGTCTCCAGCAGGTCCGCGTGCTTCCGCACTTCGCCCATGGCCGGCAGGATGGTCTTCTGGAAGTAGCGGGCGTGCTCCAGGGTCGAGGAACCCTTGTCGCCGTTCTCCAGCAGGGCCTCCAGTTCATAGGTGACCTTCTGCATGGCGCGCAGGTTGGTGGTCAGCTGGTCGAGGGTCGTGGTGCCGAATTCCTTGCCGATGGCCTGCAGGTTCGCGCAGGCCTGGGCCAGCTCGTTCTGGTAGCGGAAGGAGGCCGGGAAGATGACGGTCTTGGCCATGCGCAGCATGAGGTTGGCCTCGGTCTCGACGGTCTTGCAGTACTGCTCCAGGTAGATCTCTTCGCGGGAGCGCAGCTCGGCTTCGGTCAGGACGCCGTACTTGGTGAACAGCTCGATGGTCGTGGGCGCGGACAGCATGGGCAGCGCGTCGGGGGTGGCCTTCAGGTTGGCCAGACCGCGGCGCTCGGCTTCCTTGTGCCATTCCTCGGAGTAGCCGTCGCCGTTGAAGATGACGGCCTCGTGCTCGACCATGAGCTTCTGCAGCAGTTCCTGCACGGCGGCGTTGAGCTTGGCCTTCTTGCCGCCCGTGGCCTTTTCCAGCTCCGTGGCGATGTAGTCCAGGGACTCGGCCATCATGGTGTTCAGGGCCACCTGGGAGCCGGCGATGGACATGGAGGAGCCCACGGCGCGGAACTCGAAGCGGTTGCCGGTGAAGGCGAAGGGGCTGGTGCGGTTGCGGTCGCCCGGATCCATGGGCAGCGGGGGCAGCGTGTCGACGCCGATGTGCATGACGCCCTTCTGCTTGGAACCCTTCACTTCGCCCTTCTTGAACTGCTCGAAGACGTCGGTCAGCTGGTCGCCCAGGTAGACGGACATGATGGCCGGCGGGGCCTCGTTGGCGCCGAGACGGTGGTCGTTGGAGGCGCTGGCCACGGTGGCGCGCAGCAGCGGGCCGTACTTGTGCACGGCGCGGATGGCGGCGGCGCAGAAGACCAGGAACTGGGCGTTGTCATGGGGCGTGTCGCCGGGATCGAACAGGCAGCCGACCTCGTCGTTGCCGATGGAGTAGTTGAGGTGCTTGCCCGAGCCGTTGATGCCGGCGAAGGGCTTCTCGTGCAGCAGGCAGACCATGCCGTAGCGCTTGGCCACGCTGCGCAGGACCGTCATGACCAGCTGGTTGTGGTCCGTGGCCAGGTTGCCCTGCTCGTAGATGGGCGCGATCTCGAACTGGCTGGGGGCCACTTCGTTGTGGCGGGTCTTGACCGGGACGCCGAGCTTGAAGAGTTCGCGGTCCACTTCCATCATGAAGGACAGGACGCGGCGCGGCACGACGCCGAAATACTGGTCCTCGAACTCCTGGCCCTTGGGCGGCTTGGCGCCGAACAGGCTGCGGCCGGCAATCAGTATGTCGGGACGGGCGAAGACGAAGTTGCGGTCGATGAGGAAATATTCCTGCTCGGGGCCGGCGTAGCTGGTGATGGGCAGCTTGGTCTCGACGCCGAAGAGCTTCAGGACGCGCTTGGCCTGCTTGTTCAGGGCCTGCATGGAACGCAGGAGCGGGGTCTTCTTGTCCAGGGCCTCGCCGGTCCAGGACACGAAGGCCGTGGGAATGCACAAAAATGTTCCATTGGGATTTTCCAGAATGAAGGCCGGGCTGGTCACATCCCAAGCGGTGTAGCCGCGGGCTTCAAAGGTGGCGCGCAATCCGCCGGAGGGGAAGCTGGAGGCGTCGGGCTCGCCCTGGATGAGCATCTTGCCGCTGAACTCGGCCACGGCGCCGCCCTTGCCGTCGGGGGTCAGGAAGGAATCATGCTTTTCGGCGGTCAGCCCGGTCAGCGGATAGAAGACGTGGGTGAAATGGGTGGCGCCCTTCTCGATGGCCCAGTCCTTCATGGCGTTGGCGACCACGTCGGCCACGGACGCATCCAGCTTCTCCCCCAGCTCGATGGTCTTCTTCAGGGACTTGTAGACGTTCTTGGGCAGGCGCTCGCGCATGACGCTGTCATTGAAGACATTGCTGCCGAAAACCTGCGTCGGGGACGTTTCGCTGAAGTTCAGGGGGGCATGCATGGGTTTATAGTCGGTGATGGCCTTGATGGCGTCCCGACGGGCCGTAAGTCCGTTCATGATATCCTCCAGGACATGTTGATGTATGCGTTCTGCGGTGCAGACTCTTGGTTGCGGATGACTGAAGAGTTAGCAATTCGGGTGCCACAGAGACAACCTGTTGAAATCCCTTGCGGCGTGCTGCTGGGCGTCTCCTTAGATTACATTTTTGAAATATGCAATACCGACATTTCCGAAATAAACAGGAGAATAATGACAATTTTGCAAAACAAGCTTTACGCCGAACGAAAAAAAGATGCCCGCGACCCGCCTCTCCCCTGCCCCCGGCCCGCCGCTCCACTCGGCGAAGCGACAGGCGCCGCCCATTCCGCCCGCAAATAATTGTTCAATCCTGTGAAGGCGCATGATACGGTCGCAAAGACTGTCCACCCCAACAGGGAGCCCCGCATGCCAGACCGAAACGCCGAGAACCTGCACCTGCTGTCCCGCAATCCTGTCTTCACCGCAGCCAAAAACGTGTGGGGATACGAGATACAGGCCACTGCCAGCCTTGTCGCCGACCCCGCCGCCGAGACGGACAGGCCCGATGTGGGCGCGGCGGTCATCGCCGGGGAGTACATCGGCCTGAACACCATCCTGGCCAGGAACAAGAAGATGCTCCTGGCCTACACCCCGGACCAGCTGCGCAAGCAGGTGCCCTACGCCTTCCCGGCCAGGTCGTCGGCCGTCCTGGTCACCGCCCGCGGGCAGTCGGACCCTTCCCTGACGCCCGTGCTGCGCCAGATGGCGGAGGACGGCCACACCATCGTCCTTGAGTGGTCCCCGCTGGTCACCCCGCAGTCCGCCGCGCTGGAACCGGCCGAAATGATCTGCCTGGCCTCGCCGGCCTTGATCGGGGACCAGGGCCTGGCCGCCATCCTGGCCACGGGCAAGGGATGTCTGGCCCGTGGCGTGACCAGCGCGGACGAGCTGGAGGCCCTGAAGCGCCTGGGCGCGAACCTCTTCCAAGGCCGGTTCTTCAAGACGGCGGAGATCATCCCCGGCCGCAAGCTGTCCTCGCACCAGAACTCCCGACTGCGGATCCTGGGGGTCATCGAGGAGCCGTCGCCGGACCTGGACCATCTGGCCCGCGTCATCCAGTCCGACGTGAGCCTGAGCTACCGCCTGCTGACCTACCTCAACTCGCCGGCCTTCGGGTTCATGCGCAAGATCGACTCCATCCGCCAGGCCATCACGCTCCTGGGCTGGATCAACGTCCGCAACTGGCTGCGCGCCGTGCTCATGGCCGACATGGCCCAGGGCGAGACCCAGGTCGAGGTCCTGCACGTCTCCCTGCGGCGCGGGCGCTTCCTCGAACAGCTGGTGACAAGCAACGACTACTGGAATTTCAGGCCCGACGAGATGTTCCTGCTGGGGATGTTTTCGCTGCTCGACGCCATCCTCGGCGTGAGCATGACCGAAGCCCTGGCCAGCCTGCCCCTGACCGAGGCCCAGAAGAAGGCCCTGACGGCCTCCGGCCCCACCGAATACGCCCCGCTGCTGGCCCTGATGGCGGCTTTCGAGGAAGGCGGACACAGCCTGGACAGGATGCTCCAGGACCTGAGCCTCGACCCGGCCGCAGCGCGCCGGCTCCATCTCGAAGCCGGCGCCTGGGCGTCCGCGATCCTGGATCTGGGGCGCGCGGGCTGATCCTTACGCCAGGGGCGTGACCTGCCAGATGTTCCGGACATATTCCATCACGGCCCGGTCGCTGGAGAACCTGCCCATGTGGGCCGTGTTCAGGATGGACATGCGCGTCCACCGCTCCCGGTCCTCGTAGGTCCGCGAGACCTCCTCCTGGGCCCGCACGTAGCTCTCGTAGTCGGCCAGGACCATGTAGTAGTCGCCCTGGTTCAGCAGGGAGTCGACGATGGGCCGGAACAGGTCCGGCGCCTCGGGCGAGAACGCGCCCGTGGCGATCATGTCCAGGGCCTTCTTCAGCTCCAGGGAGCGTTCGAAGTACTGGCGCGGGTCGTAGCCGTCCGCGCGCATGCCCACCACCTCCTCCTCGGTCAGGCCGAAAAGGAAGAAGTTCTCCTCCCCCACCGCCTCCCGGATCTCGATGTTCGCGCCGTCCAGGGTGCCGATGGTCAGGGCCCCGTTCAGGGAGAACTTCATGTTGCCCGTGCCCGAAGCCTCCATGCCGGCCGTGGAGATCTGCTCCGAGAGGTCCGCCGCGGGAATGAGCTTCTCGGCCTGGGACACGCAGTAGTTGGGCAGGAAGACCACGCGCAGGGCGTTGCCCACGGCGGGGTCAGCGTTGACCACGGCGGCCACGGAGTTGATGAGCTTGATGATGAGCTTGGCCTGGAAATACCCCGGCGCGGCCTTGCCCCCGAAGAAGACCGTGCGCGGCGTGTGCTGCCCGCCGGCCTCGGTGCGGATGCGGTTGTAGAGGGTGATGACGTGCAGGACGTTCAGGAGCTGGCGCTTGTACTCGTGGATGCGTTTGACGTGCATGTCGAAGAGGGTCGAGGGGTTCAGACCCACGCCCAGCTTGCGCAGCACGTAGCGGGCCAGGAGCTTCTTGTTGCGCCGCCGCACCTCCTGCCAGCGCTGCCGGAAATCGGGGTCGTCGGCATGCGGGGCCAGGGCTTCGAGCCGGTCCAGGTTCATGATCCACCCGTCGCCGATGACGGAGGTGATGAGTTCGGACAGGGCAGGGTTGGCCTGCAGGAGCCAGCGGCGCGGCGTGATGCCGTTGGTCACGTTGATGAAGCGCCCCGGGTAGAACTCGTCGAAGTCCCTGAACAGCCTGTTCCTGAGGATGGTCGAGTGCAGCTGCGCCACGCCGTTGACCTTGTGGCTGCCGACGATGGCCAGGTGGGCCATGCGCACCTGCTTGCGGTCCCCTTCGGCGATGAGGGACAGGGCGCGCAGCAGGTCCGTGCGGCCGGGATGCCTGCGGTCGACCTCGTCCAGGAAGCGGCGGTTGATCTCGAAGATGATCTGCATGTGCCGCGGCAGGACGTTCCCCACGAGGTCCACGGACCACGTCTCCAGGGCTTCGGGCAGGACGGTGTGGTTGGTGTAGGAGAAGGTCCGCTGGCAGATGCCCCAGGCCCGTTCCCATTCCAGGGCCTCGTCGTCGACCAGCAGGCGCATGAGTTCGGCGATGCTGATGGCCGGGTGCGTGTCGTTGAGCTGCACGGCCACCTGGTCCGGGAAGCAGTCGAAGGAGGAGTAGTTGTTCTTGCGGAAGCGGCGCAGGATGTCCTGGAAGGTCGCGGCCACGAAGAAGTACTGCTGCCGCAGGCGCAGCTCCTTGCCGCGGGCGCTCTGGTCGTTGGGATAGAGGACCTTTGAGATGTTCTCGCTCTCGGCCTTGGCCTGGACCGCGCCGATGTAGTCGCCGCGGTTGAAGACCTCCAGCTCGAAATCGCGGGTTGAGATGGCTTTCCACAGGCGCATGTTGGTCACGTTGCCGTTCATGTACCCCGGGACCATGATGTCGCAGGCCATGGCCATGACCGATTCCGTGTCGACCCAGCGGAACCGCTCCAGCCCGGCGCTGTCCTGATAGACCTCGCTGCGCCCGTAAAAGTGAATGCGATACATGAAGTTTACGCGGCGAAGGACCCACGGCGAGTCCTGCCGCAGCCAGTTGTCCGCGCACTCGTGCTGGTAGCCGTTCACGATGGTCTGATAGAAGATGCCGTAATCATAGAGGATGCCGTACCCGTAGGCCGGAATCCTGCACGTCGCCATGGAGTCCATGTAGCAGGACGCGAGCCGCCCCAGGCCGCCGTTGCCCAGGCCCGGGTTCCACTCCTCCTCCAGCAGTTCGTCCAGATCCAGGCCGAAATCGCGCACGGCCTCCCGGCATTCGTCCTCGATGCCCAGCGCCTGGATGTAGTTCATCAGGAACCTGCCGGGCAGAAATTCCAGGGACATGTAGTAGACCCGCTTGGCGATGGAATCGTAGTAGGAGCGCTGGGTTTCCAGCCACTTGCTGACCAGGCGGTCGCGTACGCTGTAGCACAGGCCGAGGTAGTAGTGCATCTGCCGGGGCGGAAAGGGGTCGCTGCCGAGGGTCAGGGCCACGTGCCGCTGGATGTCGTCCTTGAGCACTTCCACGGTCTGGTTGATCTCCGGGCTGTTCATGAATCCTCCTGCTTTTGATGCTGTCCGTACCCCGAACGGAAAAACATTCCAACTGGAATGTGCTCCTTTACAGGTCGCGGGGCGGCATTAGAAAGCCTGAAACAAGGAGAACGGCAATGTCTGTCAAAAGCGCAAACGGGCCGCGAGCCCTGTTGTTCACAATTATGGTGCTGGCCCTGGCCGCGACCTGGCCGGCCGGAGGTGACGCCATGGAAAAGATCATCAAGACAGACGCCCAGTGGCGCGAGACCCTGACGCCCGAGCAGTACCGCGTGCTGCGCGAAAAGGGCACGGAACCCGCCTTCACGGGCCTGTATCACGACCATCACGAGACCGGGGTCTACGCCTGCGCCGGCTGCGGCACCCCCCTCTTCGCTTCGGAGACGAAATTCGACTCCGGCACGGGCTGGCCGAGTTTCTACAAACCCATCGACGAATCAAACGTATCCACGCACGAGGACCGCTCCTGGTTCATGGTCCGCACGGAAGTGGTCTGCGCCGTCTGCGACGGGCACCTCGGACACGTCTTCCCGGACGGGCCCAAGCCCACGGGCCTGCGCTACTGCATCAATTCCGCCGCCCTGACCTTCGTGCCCCAAAACACCAAGTAAGCCCCCATCCCCCCGGAAGGAATGATTTTTCCTTCCGGGGCTGCCTGAAATCCGCCCTCTTCCCCCCGGGGTTGCCTCCATCCGCATCATCGGTTACATGTAAAATCGTTATGGACTCTCATGTAACTGCGGCCGGCATTTCCCGCTCCCCTTCTCCTGCCGTTCATCCCCTCTCTCCCCGCCGGCGGCATCAACTGAAGCATCACGAGGTATGATATGAATGGTCACGGCTCTTTTGTCGTCACCTCGCTCTTCTTCGCCATGTTTTCCACCCTGGTGGGATTCGGCGTACAGAAGACGGCCGAATCGGAGGCACGGCAACAGTACCTGCCCCGCATCCAGGCCCTCGACGAGGAACGACAGGAACTGGCCCGCCAAGTGGCGGAACTCGAAAAAATGAAGATCAAGGACGTCACGGTCACGGCCTACAGCCCGACCGTGGCCGAATGCGGTCCCGAACCGCATGTCACCGCAAGCATGGTCAAGGCCCGGCCCGGCATCGTCGCCGTCAGCCGCGACCTCTTCGACCAGGGCTGGGTCTTCGGAAAGAAGGTCTACGTCAAAGGGCACGGAATCTTCGAGATTGCGGACCTCATGTCCAAGCGCCACACGCAGCGCGTGGACATCTTCTTCCCGGACACCGAGGAAGCCAGGCGCTTCGGCGTCAAACAGGTCAAGGTGGCCCTGCTGGCAGGATAGGGCCCAACGAAAAAACCCCGTCGCGAGACGGGGTTTTTTCGTTTCAAAGGGAGCGGTCCGAAACGCTAGAAGGTGTAGTCCACCACCCTTCTCTCCGCCGCGACCGCGGAGACGAAGGCCACGCACTTCTGGTGCTCGGGGTGGACCTGGTAGGTCTGCAGGTCTTCGGGGGAGTCGAAGACGGTGTACAGCACGACCTGGGTCTCGGGGATGGAGGCGAACACGTCCGTGCTCACGACCAGGGTGCGCAGCACGGGGATGAGCCCGGGCAGGGCGGAGAGCATGTCCTTCATGATCTTCGCGTTTTCGGCCGCGGTCTTTCCCTCGGCGCTGTCTTTGAGTTTCCACATGACGATATGTCCGACCATGATTCCTCCATCAGGTTTGTGATTGCCAGCAGTCCAGGAAGACGCGGGGTTCGTCCCGCATCCTGCGCCTGACCGCCTCGGGCACGAGCCCGGATGTCTCCAGGCCCGCGCAAAATTTATCCCGCACCATGCTCGCGCTGATGTCGAGCCGCGGCATGCTCACGAAAGCCACGAGCCGGCCGCCGGCGATGCGCCGCAGCCCCGGCCCCGCCTTTTCAAAACGCCAATGATCCCCAAGAAAGCCGTCCACCCTGTCCAGGCCTATGCCCATGCGATCCACCACCGCCAGGTCCGCCAGCAGGGGCAGTTCGAGCCCGCGGTGCCATTCGGGCAGGGTCAGCAGATCCGTGCTGCCGAGGATGAAGACGTGGTTCACGTCCGGGGCGACCTCGCGAAGCCGGGTCAGCGTGGCGAAGGAGTAGGACGGCACCGGCATCCCGCCCTCGAAGGCGCTCACCCCCAGGCCGTCCACGCCTTCGACCGCCCCGCGCAGCAGGCTCAGGCGCGTTTCGAAGCCCAGCAGTCCCGCCTCGCCCTTGTGCGGCGGGATGCGGGCGGGCATCAGGTCCACCCGCGCAAGGTCCAGGGCCTCCCTGGCCTCCAGGGCCATGCGCAGGTGTCCGTTGTGCACGGGGTTGAACGTGCCGCCGAGTATCCCGACCGATCCGGCCAGGGAATCAGCCACGCACCTGCCCTTCGCCGAAGACGATGTACTTCAGGCTCGTCAACTCCTTCACGCCCATGGGGCCGTAGGAATGGATCTTGGAGGTGCTGATGCCGATCTCGGCCCCCAGGCCCAGTTCCCCGCCGTCGTTGAAGCGCGTGGACGCGTTGATGAGCACGCAGGAGGCGTCCACCGTGCGCAGGAAGCGCATGGCCCGGTCGTGGGTGCGGGTCAGGATGGCTTCCGAGTGGCCGGAGCCGTGGGCTGCGATGTGCTCCTCGGCCTCGCGCTGGGTGTCCACGACCTTGACGGCCAGGGTCAGGGCCAGGAACTCGCGGCCGTAGTCGTCGGCCGCCGCGGGCTGGGCCGAGGCGCCCAGCAGCGCCAGGGAGCGGGGG
>DPKT01000231.1:410-3388 GCA_003542385.1 Desulfomicrobium sp. | reverse complement strand
AGCCGCGTGCTGGACCTGGGCTGCGCCGACGGCCGGCTCCTGCGCCACCTGCGCGACACCAAGGGGGTCAAGGGCCTGGGCATCGAGCACGACGAGGACGAGGTCGTGTCCTGCGTCGCCCAGGGGCTTTCGGTCATCCACGGCGACATCAACACGGAGCTCCCCGGCTTCCCGGACAATGCCTTCGACTACGTGGTCGTGTCCCAGACCCTGCAGCAGGCCTACAAGCCCACGGAACTGCTGAACCAGATGCTGCGGGTCGGGCGGCGGGGCATCGTCAGCTTCCCCAATTTCTGCTGCCTGCAGGTCCGCCTGCAGATGGCCTTCTCGGGCCACGTGCCCGTAACGCCGGAGCTGCCGTACCAGTGGTACAACACGCCCAACATCCGCGTGCTGAGCCTGGAGGATTTCAAGGCCTATTCCCGGGCCGTACCCTTCGCCATCACCCGCTCCCTGGCCGTGAACCCGGCCGCGGACGGCGGGGCCAGACAGGTGCGCTTCTGGCCCAACCTGCTGGCGTCATACGGAATTTTCATGATAACCGCCGCGTGAGGACGCGGCCCCCGGGCTCGGCCCGGACAGGAGGAAACATGCAACGATTCGAGACCAAGGCCCTGCACGCAGGGTACGCCCCGGACGCCACGGGCTCCCGCGCCGTGCCCGTGCACCGCACCTCGGCCTATCTGTTCAAGAACGCGGACCACGCCGCCGACCTCTTCGCCCTGCGCCAGCTCGGGCACATCTACACGCGCCTCGGCAGCCCCACCCAGGAAGCCCTGGAGACGCGCCTGGCCATGCTCGAGGGCGGCAAGGCGGCCCTGGCCCTGGCCTCGGGCACGGCGGCCATCCACTACACGGTCATCAACATCTGCCGTCAGGGCGACGAGCTCGTCTCGTCCTCGACCCTCTACGGCGGCACGCACACCATGTTCGCGTCCATCCTGCCCGACGCCGGCATCACCACGCGCTTCGTCGACATCCACGACCCTGCGGCGGTGCGCGCGGCCATCAACGAGCGCACCAGACTCATCTACACCGAGGTCATCGGCAACCCGGCCCTGGACGTGGCCAACATCGAGGCCCTGGCGGCCATCGCCCACGAACACAGGTTACCCTTGGTGGTGGATGCGACCTTCGTCACCCCGTACCTGTTCCGGCCGCTGGAATACGGGGCGGACATCGTCGTGCATTCGCTGACCAAGTGGATCGGCGGGCACGGCACGGCCATCGGCGGGGCGGTGGTCGACGGCGGGACCTTCGACTGGACCGACCCCAAGTTCGCCCTCTTCAACGAGCCCGACCCGTCCTACCACGGCCTGCGCTACGCCCGCGACCTGGGCGAGTTGAATCCCCTGGCCTTCATCATGCGCATGCGCCTTGTGCCGCTCAGAAACCTCGGCGCGTGTCTGTCGCCCGACAACTGCTGGATCTTCCTGCAGGGCCTGGAGACCCTGGCCCTGCGTATGGAACGGCACAGCGAGAACGCCCTGCAGGTGGCCGATTTCCTGTCGGCCCACCCCAAGGTGTCCTGGGTGCGCTATCCCGGCCTGCCGGGCGACCCGTCCCACCAGCTGGCCAAGACCATGTTCCCGCGCGGCAGCGGCGGCATGGTCGTCTTCGGCGTGCAGGGCGGCCTCGACGCCGGGCGGCGCTTCATCGACCGCCTGGGCCTGTTCTCGCATTTGGCCAACGTCGGCGACGCCAAGTCCCTGGCCATTCACCCGGCCAGCACCACGCACTCGCAGCTGTCCGAGGCCGAACAGGCCGCGGCCGGCATCACGCCGGACCTGGTGCGCCTGTCCGTGGGCATCGAGCACATCGACGACATTCTGGCCGACCTGGATCAGGCCCTGGCCTGATGGCTACGCGCTCCCGCTGACGGCGCAGGCTTGGCGCGGTTTGCTCCCGTGTCGCGTATTTGTGGATCATTTTGATACGGAATTCAGCTGAGATTGTGTCGATATGGGCCCATTCGGGCCCTTCGATGTGGTGTCACCGGCACGCAACACCATGATTTTCCAGATCATGACTCGTGTTGGACACATATTTGAAAGTACCACCTCCGCGGATAATTCCTGTGGCGACGCGTACCGCATTCACCCGCCACGGTCCTCTAACCGGAAGGAGACTGTATGCCGAAGTACATCATCGAGCGCGAGATTCCCGGCGCGGGCAGCATGTCCGCCGAGACCCTGAAGGGCATCTCCCAGCATTCCTGCGGCGTGCTCAGGGAGATGGGCCCGTCCATCCAGTGGGTGGAGAGCTTCGTCACGCCGGACAAGATCTACTGCGTGTACATCGCCGAGAACGAGGCGGCCGTACGCGAGCACGCCACCCGCGGCGGCTTCCCGGCCAACAGCGTAACCGAGGTCAAGACCGTCATCGACCCGACGACGTCTGAAGGATAAAGCGCGGGTCCGGAACCGCGCTCAACTGATCAAAAACCAGAGGGCCTGCCGGCATGATGCCGGCAGGCCCTCGACGTTTCGGGGATTTCGAGGGATGGACGCGCAAAGCGGCCCGGTGTAGGGGAAAAATCATGTAATCATCGCATCTTCCAGGAGGAATCATGGCCTTGAAACGCGTAGGTATCCTGACGGGCGGGGGCGACTGCTCCGGTCTCAACGCCGTCATCCGGGCCGTGACCCGCACGGCCATCATCCAGTACGGCGCAGAGGTGCTGGGGCTCGAGAACGGCTTCGACGGTCTCATCTTCGGCCGCACCATGAAGCTGACCACCGGGAACACCAAGGACATTCTGACCCTGGGCGGGACGATCTTGGGCACGACCAACAAGGGCAACCCCTTCGCCTACCGCGAGTTCGACGAGGAAGGGCAGATCACCGTCAGCGACCTGTCCGAACAGGCCATGGACACCTTCAGGATGCTCGGCCTCGACTGCCTGTTCGTGGTCGGCGGCGAGGGCACCCTGGAACTGGCGCACAAGTTTCAGCAGATGGGCATGCCCGTGGTCGGCA
>DPKT01000231.1:0-295 GCA_003542385.1 Desulfomicrobium sp. | reverse complement strand
TGGGCCGCAACGCCGGCTGGATCGCCCTGGAGTCGGGGCTGGCCGGGGGCGCGCACATCATCCTCATTCCCGAGATTCCCTACAACCTCGACAACGTGGTGACCAAGATCCAGCACCGCATCCGCGGCAAGAGCCCGTTCAGCATCATCATGGTGGCCGAAGGGGCCCGCGAGGAGGGCGGCCAGCGCATCACCCAGGGTTCGGCCGCCGGCCGCCTGCAGGGCGTGGAGCAGCTGGGCGGCATCGGCTTCCATCTGGCCAACCAGATCCGGGAGCGCATACCCCTCGAAGTGCG
>DPKT01000207.1:2883-3237 GCA_003542385.1 Desulfomicrobium sp. | reverse complement strand
ACCGCCCTGTCCCGTCCAACGAGAATCTGTCTTTATAGACGCAGCCCGCCGCTGTCAAAGGCTTTTTTCGCCTGTCCTCAAAAAAGTTGCGATGTCGTTGCGGCCGGTGGTTCAAATGCGAAAGGGCCACCCTTGCGGACGGCCCTTGTGCGTTTCGAGCTTCTGCAGCCTAGCCGCAGGAGGTGCAGGAAGAGCACCCGGAGGAGCTCGCCTTCATGCTCGACTTGATGTTGAAGCCCATGTGGGGGTGGAATTCCACGGAGATGGGCTGAGCTTCGCTCATCAGGTTGGTTTCAATCAGAAAAGTGTATCCGTCGATTTCGTGAACCACGTCGTTGTCTTTTTGCTCATCCA
>DPKT01000207.1:1422-2826 GCA_003542385.1 Desulfomicrobium sp. | reverse complement strand
CGAGCTGCTCTTTGGCAGCCTTGGTCAGTTCAAACATGGAATCCTCCTTTGTGTGGGATCGTTGGTAGTTATTGATCAAATCGATGTCAATGACCCTGCAGGCAAGATTTTACCGATTCGGGCCGTGCGCCTTCGTTAACCACGGGACAACAAAGACATTGCCTGATCAAAAAGATGCTTGTGTCCTGTCGCGTTCCGGGCGTATGGTGGGAATGTAAACATGAATTCAACCCTGGCCAGAGCATGACGCCACATTCCTCACGCATCCTGCTCGTCGATGACGAACTCACCCTCCTCGAACTGCTCGGGGACTATCTCCGCGAAAGGGGGCATGACGTCGTCACGGCCGAGAACGGGGCCGGCGCCCTGGATCTCTACAATTCCGAGCTGCCCGACCTGGTCCTCTTGGACCTGAAGCTCCCGGACGTATCCGGGCTCGACGTGCTGCGGCACATCACCTCCCGCGACGAGGAGACGGCCATGATCGTCATCTCCGGAGTCGGCTCCCTGGACGACGTCATCGAGGCCCTGCGGCGCGGCGCGTGGGATTTCCTGGTCAAGCCCTTCATCAACCTCGAACTCGTCATGCACTCCGTGGAAAAGGCCCTGGAGAAGCGGCGGCTGCGGCAGGAAAACCGCCTGTACCGCGAACACCTCGAAGAAGAGGTCCAGCGCCGTACCAGGGAGCTCAGGCAGGAGATCCTGGCCCGAAAGCGCATCGAGGAGGACCTGCGCCGCAGCGAGATGCGCTACCGCGAGCTGAGCCTGACCGACGAGCTGACGGGCCTCTACAACGCCCGGCACTTCTTCCGCCAGGTCCAGGCCGAGGTGGAGCGTGCCCAGCGCTACAACAGCCCGCTGTCCCTCTGCGTCCTCGATATCGATCATTTCAAGGAATACAACGACGCCTACGGGCATCTCTGCGGCGACTCGGTCCTCTCGGAACTGGGCCGCGTCATCCAGAAGCTCATCCGCGATTCGGACTCCGCCTACCGCTACGGCGGCGAGGAGTTCATCATCGTCCTCCCGGCCACCAACCGCGAAGAGGCGGCGCGCGTGGCAGAGCGCATCCGCTGCTCCTTCCACGAACACGCCTTCTTCCCCCGGCCCGGGACCGAGGTCCACGTGACCATCAGCCTGGGCGTGACCAGCCTCGTCCCCGGCGAATCCGTCTCGGACTTCGTGGACCGGGCCGACCAGAACATGTACGCCGCGAAAAAGTGCGGCCGCAATACCACCGTCTGCCGGTAAAAGCCCCTCTGCGTCAGGGGCTTATCACAAACAGACGGCAGCGGCGCCTGTCTCCCCGCCTTCAGCCTTCCTCTTTACCCTCGTTCATCATCCCTTTCAGCCGGCAAAAGCCGCATTCCCCGGCCGAAGTCGGGTAGCCGCAGGTCGTGCAGG
>DPKT01000207.1:0-1201 GCA_003542385.1 Desulfomicrobium sp. | reverse complement strand
TCGGACATGCGGAAGAGGGGCTTGACCTTCTTGGCGAAGCCGTTTTCGGCGGGCATGACCGGCCCCTGGTCGCTCAGGTATTCCACGTCCCAGCGCATGACGTTGGCGAAGAGGCGCGAGGTCTCGTCGTCCAGGTTGTGGCCCGTGGCCAGGACCGTGAAGCCGTTGTCCATGGCGAAACGGTTGAACAGGTAGCGCTTGGTCTGGCCGCAGACCGAGCAGATGGGGCGCTTGACGCGTTTCTTCACGTCGCACATGGCCAGCCCCATGGCGGCCGTCTCGATGACGTGCAGCCTGATGCCGTGCTTCTCGCAGAAGCGCTCGGTGTAGCCGCGGGCGATGGGCGAGGACTCGGGGATGCCCAGGTCGATGTGCAGCCCTTCGATGGCGTAGCCCAGTTCCTTCAACATCCAGGACAGGGCGAGGGAGTCCTTGCCGCCGGAGATGGCGATGAGGATGCGGTCCTCGAAGGTGAACATGGCGTGCTCCTTGATGGCCCGCTCCACCAGGCGGCGGGCGAAGATCAGGTAGCACTCCCGGCAGAAGGCCGTGTGGTGGCTCGGCAGGTCCACGACGGCCGGGACCTTGCAGCGTTTGCACTTCATGCCTACCCCCTCGACCCGACGTCGCGCACGATGATGTAGTCGCCGTCCTTCAGGTTCAGATCCGGCGTGAGCAGCCCACCGTCGCGGATGACGAGGGCCCGGCCGGGCTTGCGCCCGACGCTGTGCAGCAGTTGCGTGACCGTGCGGGCGCGCTCCACGGTCAGTTCCCGGTTCTCGGGCTCCAAACGGACTGTGATCATGATTCTCCTTGGCAATGGGCCTGTTTCGTCTCGACAGGCCCGTGCCCTAAATCGGCGGGCCTCGAAACTCAAGCGCAATTCGGACCCGTTCTCAAGGAATTGTCCCGCGGCGGAGCCCGGGAACCTGCGTCACTCCACGGCGTCGAGGATCAGGAATCCGTCGTCGTCCAGCCGGCCACGGTCCCCGGTCACGAACCACTTGATGCCGTCGCGCTCGACGACGGACCGCCGCGTGCGCTCCTCGTCGTCGAGGTAGCCCTGCATGAGCTGCGTGCCGCCGATGAGGATCAGGCCGCTTGCGCCGTGGGGCAGGTCTTCCAGCGTGGCAGGGTCGACGATGCGCAGGGCCGTGCCGGGCAGGGGCAGGCCGACTGTTCCGGGCTTGTGGCCCTGCTG
>DPKT01000055.1 GCA_003542385.1 Desulfomicrobium sp. | reverse complement strand
TTCGGCGCCGCGGGCGACGCGGCGCCCGAGGGCCGGACCGTCTGCTTGAGCAGGAGCTTCAGTTCCAGGCGTTTGGCGAAGGCCTTGACGCGCGGCAGCAGCGCTCCTTTGAGCAACTGCACGTTGGCCTGCATGGCGTCGGCGTCGGGCTTGGGGATGAAGTCGAAGGCGCCCAGCTCAAGTGCCTTCATGGTGATGTCGCTGCCGCGCTTGGTCCAGGAGGAGAGCATGATCGCGCCCACATCCGGGTGGTTTTTCTGGATCTCCTGCAGGGTCTCCAGGCCGTCCATGACCGGCATCTCCACGTCGAGGGTGATGAGGTCGGGTTTGAGGGAGGCGATGCGGGTCAGCGCGATCCGTCCGTTGTTGGCCGTGCCCACGACCTCGACCCCCGGCATCTCGGCCAGGATGTCCCCCACCACCTTGCGGTACATGATCGTGTCATCGACGACCAGAACACGAAGATTCATCCATTCTCCTTAAAAGATGTCAGCCCTGATCGTCGGCCAGCACTTCCTCGACGTCGAGGACGGCCACGAGGTCCCGGGCCGTCTTGAGCACGCCCTGGAAGTAGCGGCCCTTGAGCCCCTTGATGTTCGAGGGGGTCGGCTCCACATGCTCCCACTTGTCGGTGACCACGTCGGTGATGCGGTCCACCAGCAGGCCGATGTTCTCGTCGCGTGAATTGACGATGATGATGCGGCTGGTTTCGGTCATCTTCGACGGCGCCAGGCCCAGCTTGCGGCCCAGGTCGATTATGGTCACGATGCGGCCGCGCAGGTTCATGATGCCCAGCACATAGGACGGCGCCTGGGGCACCTTGGTCATCTCCATCTGCCGGTTCATTTCCTGGATGAGATTGATGTCGATCCCGCACAGGGCCGAGCCCACGTAGAAGCAGGACAGCTGCAGGGGACCCGTCTTTTCGGCCTGCTGTTTCATGCTAGTCTCCTTGTCAGAACATCGGGCATCGAACATGCACCTTGGGTAAAGTTGTCCGTACTCCGGAACGCCGTCAGATCAGGAGGCGTACCGCTTCAGCCATTCGTAGATGGTCTGCAGCAGGCGCTCCTTGTCGAGCTTGACCTGGTAGTCGTCGATGCCCACGGCCTTGCCCCGGGCCACGTCCTCGTCGCCGGCCAGGGAGGTCAGGGCGATGATGGGCGTGAGCGAGAAGCGCTTGTCCTGGCGGATGGTCTGGGCCAGGGTGAAGCCGTCCATGTTGGGCATCTCGATGTCCGTCACGACCAGGTCGTACTTCTGCGGCTCGGCGTCGAGCATGCCCCAGGCCACCAGGCCGTCCTCGGCCGTGTCAACGGTGTACCCGTCGTCCTCGATGAACTTGCGGACCTGGTTGCGGAAGAAGTCAGAGTCCTCGACCAGGAGCAGATGCGGCACGCCCACTTCCCCTGCGTCGTCGGCCACCTCGATGCTGCCGCGCACGGCGAACCATTCGGGCTGGACCGCCTGGATCAGCTCGTAGATGTCGACGATGAGGGTCGTGTTCTCGCCGATGACGGCGGAACCGCTGATGCCCGGCTGCTTCAGGGTGAACGTGTCGACGGTCACCTCGGTCTCGATGGCGTCCACCGGCGGCTTGGCCAGGAGGCCGATCTCGTGGCCGGCCATGAGGAAGACGATGACGATGAGTTCGCCCGTCAGGTCGAGGTGATGGACCGTCGTGGCCTGATCCAGGGAGAAGACGGGCAGCGTGCCGCCGCGGTACTTGATGACCCTGCGGCCGCCGACCTCCTCGATCTCGCGGGCGTCTATGAGCTCCACGCGGGCCACGAGGTCCAGCGGCACGGCGCAGTATTCCTCGGGCGTGTTGCGGAAGACGAAGAGGGACAGCTTGTCCTGGGTCTTGACCGTCTCGGCTTCCTTGGCGGCCAGGGCGCCGCGTTCGCGCACGCCCGACAGGCTCAGGTCGCCCAGGCGGCCGAGGCCCGCCACGTCGAGGATGAGGGCCACATGGCCGTCGCCCATGATGGTCGCGCCGGCGTAGCCCTGACATTCCTTGAAGTGCCGTCCCAGGGGCTTGACCACGATCTCGACGGAGTCGTGGAGCTGGTCCACCACCAGGCCGTAGCGGAACTGCCCGGCCGAGACCACGACCAGGTTCACGTCGGCCATGGTGCAGCCCGCCTCCTGCATCTGACCGGCGCTCTTCCCGCCGCGCAGGAGTTCGCCGACCATGGACGAGGTGGTGCAGGCCGAACCGTCGAGCCCGAGCACATTGGAAAGATACAGCATCGGGATGAGTTCGCCGCGCAGGAGCAGGACCTCGGCGTCGCCGACCATCTCGATCCGCTCCGTGATCTGGTCCACGGGGATGCGCAGCAGCTCGTCCACGTTGACCTGCGGGATGGCGTAGCGTTCCTGGCCGACCGAGACCAGCAGGCTCGGGATGATGGCCAGGGTCAGGGGCAGCTTGATGCGGATGGTCGTGCCCTTGCCGCGGGCGGTCTCGATGTCCACCTGGCCGCCGAGTTGGTCGAGGTTGGACTTGACCACGTCCATGCCCACGCCGCGGCCCGACACGTCGGTGACCTGCTCGGCCGTGGACAGGCCCGGCAGGAAGATGAGGTTGGCCTTCTCCTTGTCGGACATGGACTTGGCCTGGTCGGGCGAGATGAGCCCGCGCGAGAGGGCCTTTTCCACGATCTTGTCGGTGTTCAGGCCCCGGCCGTCGTCGACGATCTCGATGATGAC
>DPKT01000023.1 GCA_003542385.1 Desulfomicrobium sp. | reverse complement strand
GAGATCCTGCTGGGCCTGACCCTGGGCACGCTCCTGGGCTCCTCGGCCGCCCTGGCCATGATCCTGTCTCCGCTGCTCAAGCGCTGGATGCTCCCGGTGCTGGTGGCCAGCCAGGCCGTCCCGGTCTTCGCCATGGCCCCGATCCTGGTCCTGTGGCTGGGCTACGGCATGGCCTCCAAGGTGGCCATGGCCGTGCTGATCATCTTCTTCCCCGTGGCCTCGTCCTTCTACTCGGGCATGCGCCGCACCGACGCCGACCTGCTGGAGCTGGCCCGCATCATGGACGCCAGACCCCTCAAGGTCCTGACCAGCATCGTCGTCCCCTCGGCCCTGCCGTCCTTCGCCGCCGGACTGCGCGTGGCCACGGCCGTGGCCCCCATCGGCGCCGTGGTCGGCGAGTGGGTGGGTTCGAGCCGTGGCCTGGGCTACTTCATGCTGCACGCCAACGCCCGCATGCAGATCGACCTCATGTTCGCCGCCCTGACCGTCCTGGCGGCGGCTTCCTTGAGCCTCTACTTTTTCGTGGACCGTCTGCTGGACAGGCTGGTTTTCTGGCAGCCGAAGGATGCAGGGCAATGAAGACGCCTGTGCGCCATATCCCCGAGTCAAACCTACGGAATCGGGGAGCCCGCGACGCAGTGGAAGAAAAGGCATGGATTCCCGCCTTCGCGGGAATGACTCCGGAGTGGTGCACAGGATCAAGGTCGGAAAGGCATGGATTCCCGCCTTCGCGGGAATGACTCCGGGGTGACGCGCGGGATCAAGGTCGGAATGGCATGGATTCCCGCCTTTGCGGGAATGACTCCTGGGTGACGCGCGGGATTCAGTGACGACATCCGAAGGTTCCACCCAAAGGCCCATATCGGTGTCATCCCCGCGAAGGCGGGGATCCATCTTCGTCTCAGCACCGCCCGCAGTACCGACCCAGCGCGCCGGTTCGCTGCGGTCCGGGGCCGGCAACTGTCTGACTGAGCCGGGCATCGTTTGTTTTCCCGTCGCCCCGGCCCGAAGAACGACCTCTGTCCGTCAGCGGCGACGGGAAAACAGTACGAGGCCAGCGAAGGAGTTTTGGCGGCCCCGGACCGCAGCGAACCGGTGCGCGGCCGCCCTGCCACGACCCATTATCCCGTATCCCGTCTCTCAAATCGTTAACCAAAGGACTAGATATGAAAAAACTCATCATCCTCACCTCCCTCATCCTCTTCGCCACGACGGCCCAGGCCGAGAAGCTGACCGTGCTTCTGGACTGGTTCGTCAACCCCGACCACGCGCCCCTCTTCGTGGCCCAGGAAAAGGGCTTCTTCAAGGCGCGCGGTCTGGAGGTGGAGTTCATCGCCCCGTCCAACCCCAACGACCCGCCCAAGCTCGTGGCCGCCGGCCAGGCCGACATCGCCGTGTCCTACCAGCACCAGCACCAGGTGCAGGTGGCCGAGGGCCTGCCCCTGACCCGCATCGCCACGCTGGTCGCCACGCCGCTCAACTCCCTGGTGGTCCTGAAGGACGGCCCCATCAAGACCATCTCCGACCTCAAAGGCAAGACCATCGGCTATTCCGTGGGCGGCTTCGAGACGGCCATCCTCAAGGCGATGCTTGCAAAGGAAGGGCTGACCCTCGACGAAGTGAAGCTCGTCAACGTCAACTTCTCCCTGTCCCCGTCCCTGTTCACGGGCCAGACCGATGCCGTCATCGGCGCCTTCCGCAACTTCGAACTGAACCAGATGGACATCGAGGGCCGTCCGGGCCGGGCCTTTTTCGTGGAGGAACACGGCGTGCCGCCCTACGACGAGCTCATCCTCGTGGCCGCGTCCAAGAATACGGCCGACCCGAGGCTGCGCCGCTTCGTCGACGCCCTGGAGGAAGGCGTGCAGTTCCTGGTCAACCACCCCGAGGAGAGCTGGAAGCTCTTCGTCTCCGGCGACCGGGCATCCCTGGACGACGAACTGAACCGCCGCGCCTGGCGCGACACCCTGCCCCGCTTCGCCCTGCGCCCCGGCGCCCTGGACCGGGCCCGCTACATGCGTTTCGCGGAGTTCCTGCAGCGCGAGAAGCTTGTCACGACGATGCCGCCCCTCGAATCGTGGGCGGTGGAACTGCGCTGAAAAAAGAAACCCCCGGCCATCGGTCGGGGGTTTCGCTTTTTACGGGGGATGTCCAGCCATCCGGATGCGTCGCAGCCCGTCAGGCCCGGGCCCTGGATTTCGCCAGCATGACCCCGGCCAGCATGACCACGGCGAAAATGCTCAGGTAGGCCACCACGGCCATGCCGTGGGCGTAGCAGGCGGCGTAGATCATGAAGAGGCTGCCGCACAGGGCCAGGGCCGGCAGCACGAAGCGCGTCAGCACGGGCAGGTCGCCTTCGTTGCGCATGAAGGACACGAAGATCGGCAGGTACATGGCGTAGAGGGTCACGATGGGCAGCTCCGAGGAATCGAAGCAGAAAAAGCCGAACCACGGGTCCGTCAGGTTGGCCCCGTAGAAGTAGACCAGCCAGACTGCCGAGAGCAGCAGCCCGAGGATGGCCGAGTTGGTCGGCATGTTGGAGACGGGGTCGATCTGCCGGAACATGGCCACGGCCGGACCCTCGCCGCGGGCTGCGATGGAGTAGACGCCGCGCGTGCAGCCGAGCATGAGGCCGTTGAGGGTGCCCAGGCAGGAGATGATGACGAAGACGAAGACCAGCGTCCCGCCAAGGTTCGAAAACACGGTCTCGAAGGCGAGCTTGGCCCCTTCCTGGCCGCCGGCCATGAGCGTCTCGTTGGTCACGGCGCCGGCCAGGCCCACGTAGTAGAGGATGTAGACGAGCATGACGCCGAAGGTCCCGGCCACCAGGGCGATGGGCAGGTTGCGCTTGGAGTCCTTGAGTTCGGCGTTGATGCTCGTGGCGATGATCCAGCCCTCGTAGGCGAAGGATGTGGCCACCACGGCCGTGAACAGGGCCACGGTGGGCTCGACCTCGGTCACCACGGTCGTGAAGTTGCGCATGATCATGCCGTTGCCCATGCCGTAGACGGTGCCGACCACGGCCATGAGCGCCAGGGGAATGAGCTTGATGACCGTGGCCGTGACCTGGAACTTCCCGGCCAGGACGGGCGAAAGGGCGTTCAGGGCGTAGCTGGCCACGAGGTAGAAGCCGGCGATGGTCATGCACTGCCCGCCGGTGATGTCCCAGCCGAAGAGCACGCAGGTGTAGCGCGCCGAGACCCAGGCCAGGACCGAGGTCAGGGTCGGGTAGTAGATCATGGCCATGAACCAGCCGACATAGTAGCCGTAGGTCCGCCCCATGGCCGCCTCGGCGTAGTCCACGATGCCGTTCACCCGCTCGTACTTGGTGGCCATGATGGCGAAGGTGCAGGCGCAGGAGATCATGATCAGCCCGCCGATGACCCAGGACAGGATGCCCAGCGGCAGGTTCCCGCCCGTGGCGGTGAGGATCTTCTCCGCCTTGAAGAACACGCCGCTGCCGATGACGATGCCCACGACCATGGCGATGGCGGTGAACAGACCGAATTTCTTGCTCAGTTCCTGAGACACTGCACGCTCCTTGCCCATCTACTACACATTATCGATTTTCGATCATAACACTTTTATTTCACACTACATTTCCAAACGCCGCACGAAACAAGGGCGCCCTACCCGATGGCCGGGACAATGTAAACGCCATGCCAGCGGGAAAAGCGAGGGACATCTGCGGTAAAGAAAACACGCGCAATGCCGATAAAGGTTACATGGCAAGAGTATCTGTTTCACGGGAGGCAAGGCCATGAACGTGCACGGTGCGGGAAATTCGCAGGCATGGGGAAATATCCGGCCGGAACAGGGCGACATGAACGCCCGGGAGGCCAGGCATGCAGCCAGGGAAACGGCCAGGCCGTCTGCCGTCGATGCGGCGGTTGCGGATGGCGAGGGCGGTGGCGCCAGAGGGGTCATCCGCCTCCTGCAGGAAGGGCACTTCAAGGGCGTGGCGGATGTGCGCCTGCGCATCAATTTCTTTGACGAACTTCAGGCCGCGGGAGCCGCCAATGCCGCACGGACACTCGACAGCGGCGTGCAGGGCCTAATCGATACCCTCGGCAAGACCAGCGAGGGGCCCTTGGCCGCACTGCTCGGAACCGACGACATGACGGCGGACGACCTTACCGCGCTGGCCGACGGCTTCAAGCAGGACGCCGAAGAAATCCTCGCTCAATTCCGCAGCGGGGAAACGGACCTGAACGGCGCGCTGGACGCCCTCGAAGCCGCCCTGATGTCCCTGGCGGAACCCGCCGTGCCTGCAGCCGAACCGGCAGCGGAACCCTCGACCGAACCGGCGGCCGATCAAGCAGCCGACACCATCCCGGAGATGGCTGCAGACATCGCGGCCGAGGCCGAGGCGCCGGTGGAGAACACCGAGGACCTCAGCACCACGATCACCGCCGCGGCCCAGGACCAGGAGGGGATTGAATCCACCGATCAGCCTGCGGATACGCCCGGTCCCTCCGCTTACGACCTTTTGCGCACGGAACTCACGAAGCTCATGGCCGATTTGCGGAAGAGCGTGACGGACACCCAGGCCCTGCCTCCCCTTTCGCCGCCGCGGGGAAACGGGCAGGCCTACTCCAAGTTTCTGGAAATATACAACACCTTGATCGGCGGCGGCGTGACCGAACCGGCCACGGGGGCCGCAGCCGAACCGGTGGCCGAGCCGTTGGACGTGCTGGTCTAGAATTGCCTTCATGGGGCAACGACGCAGGGGCGATCATGCGCAGCACATGATCGCCTTTCCGCGTTTCCGCTCCTCCTGAAATTGACGGGGGCGCCTCGCCCTCGAAAATACATCCTCAGCGAGAAAAAATGTAAGACAAGGATTGGCAACTTGAAAAGAGAATGATACCGAATTGTTGACAAAGTGACACACGGCCGGGCCAACTCCTGACCCGGCAACTTGGCGGCAGCATGCTCTGGGAATGCAGAGAGCCACACCTGTGTCAATACAGCAGGAGACAACCATGCCGGACAACTCGGAAAACAGAAAATACCCGCGCTCGGCCAGCCTCAGACGGTGCGGAATCATCTCCCCGGCCTACGACTCGCCTTTCCCCGCCCGCATCATCAACCACAGCGCCTACGGCCTGCTGCTTGAGCTCGATTACCCGTTGCCCGTCGAAGACGTGCTGATCAAGGTCTTCCCGGGCGACGAGGCGACCGGCGCCATCGACTACGAGCGACCGGACTTCATGGTCGGGATGGTCCGGTGGTGCAACCAGCAGATGGGAGGCTGGTCCGGCATGTACCAGGCCGGTATTGAGCTCGTCTCCCTGAAGCCCCGGAAAGACATCATCTGAATCCGCCCCCCTTTTCCTGATTTCCGGAACGCGGCGCGCCTCATCAGGGCGCGCCGTTTCTTTCCTTCTTTTTCTGCGCGGACGTTGACGCGCCCCGCCGTTTCGGGCCACATCCGGGACCGAAACCAACAGATACCGGAGTTCCCATGCCTGGCAATTTGGCCCAATGGATCGAACGGCACTTCCTGACCCTGGCCGTCGGCTTTTCCGCCCTCGCCCTCCTGCATCCCCCGCTTTTCGCCTGGATCAGGCCGCACATCTCCCTGGGCCTGGGCATCATCATGTTCGGTATGGGCCTGACCCTGGAGTTCTCGGATTTCGTCCGCGTGGGCAGGCAGTGGCGCACGGCGGGCCTGGGCGTGGCGTTGCAGTATGTGCTCATGCCCGCCATCGCCTGGGCCGTGTGCCTGGCGCTCAACCTTCCGACCGAAGCGGCCCTGGGCGTCATTCTGGTGGGTTGCTGCCCTTCGGGCACGGCCTCAAACGTCGTGGCCTACTTCGCCCGCGCCGACGTGCCCCTGTCCGTGGTCATGACGCTGGCCTCGACGCTGCTTGCCCCGCTGGTCACTCCGGCCCTGGTGGAGCTGCTGGCCGGCGCGCGGGTCGAGGTCGACTTCTGGGCCATGGTCCGGTCCGTCTTCTGGATCGTGCTCTTCCCCCTCCTGGACGGCCTCGTGCTGCGCAGGCTTCTGCGCAAACGGCTGAGCGGGGTCATCGGCATCTTCCCATCGATCTCCGTGCTGACGATCTCCGCCGTCATCGCCTGCGTCGTGGCTCTGAACCAAAAGACCATCCTGCAGTTTCCGGCCCTGGTCATGCTGGCCGTGGTCCTGCACAACGGGCTCGGATTCCTCTGCGGATACTGGGGAGCCAAGGCCATGGGCGGCACGCGGCAAGCCGCCAGGACCATCTCCATCGAGGTCGGGATACAGAATTCGGGGCTCGCCGTGGCCCTGGCCGGAACGTTTTTCGGACCGGGCGCGGCTTTGGCCGGGGCGATCTTCAGTCTGTGGCAGAACCTGGCCGGAATGACCCTGGCGCGGTTCTGGACAAGGGGCGGGAACGGTGACGAGGAAGAATCTTCAGGCGGGAACAACGCCCAGGCCTGAGCGGTGACGGGCAAACTTTGCCGTTTCAGACTCTGATGGACGTGACGCCCTTGCCGCCGGCCTGCAGGCGGCCCAGGATGTCGAGAACGCGCCGATCCTGAGCGGCGGAACCTTCGTCACCCTGCTCCAGATGACGGGCCAGGCGGGCCTGAAATTCAGCCAACCAGTCCACCCGGCCGCTGCCGTCGGGCGACGTGAGCAGCTCGGCGGAGCCCGCGAAGCTCGGGTCGAGGCTCAAGGCGGCGTGATCGTCCAGGCCGATGGCCCCGCTGCGGTAGAGCTGCTGCGACACGGCGGCCAACTCGTCCCGGGTCAAGGCGCGGACGTCGACACCCTTGCCGAGCTGATGCCAGACGGTCTCCTGCGCCTGCGGGAACGCCTGCCGCATGGTCTGGGAAGGACGGGGGTCGGGACGGCTGACGGCGTCGGCCAGGGAGCCGATGACGGAGAACGCCGCTTTGGCTATGCCGAGGACGGCCAGGGGAGCGATGGTCATGGGATGCCTCCGGAAAAAAATTCCTTGCACCCCTTCTCTTGCAGGCTGCGTTCCAGAAGGCCGGAATTCACCGGGGCAAGGGGTTTTCCCTTGCCTGCCTGCGGTCGGAGGAGTAGGGCTGCCCCTCACCCTTTCACCACACAAAGACCATGACGACATCAGCCCCGACCAAAATCCGCGCCCTGCTCATCCTGGCCCTGCTGGCGGCCTTTCCGCCGCTGTCCACGGACATGTATCTGCCGGCCCTGCCCTCCCTGACGGCCCTCTGGAACACCACCGAGGCGACCATCAACCTGACGCTGGTGGCCTTTTTCGTCAGTTTCAGCCTGGCCCTGCTCTTCTACGGCCCCATTTCGGACCGCTACGGCCGCAAGCCCGTGCTCATGGCCGGCATTTCCATCTACATCCTGGCCTGCCTGGTCTGCGCCGCGGCCGACAGCCCGTGGATGCTCGTGTTCGGACGCATCCTGCAGGGCATGGGCGCGGCCTCGGCCTCGACCCTCTCCCTGGCCATGACCAAGGACTGTTTCGAAGGAGCCGAGCGCGAGCGCGTCATGGCCCACATGGCCGTCATCGTGTCCCTGGCGCCCATGCTGGCCCCGGTGCTCGGCGGACTCATCCTGAATTTCGCCGGCTGGCCGCTCATTTTCCACACCCAGGTCGTGCTCGGCGTCGTGTCCATGTGGGGCGTGTGGCGGCTGAAGGAACCCGCTCCGGCCACGGGCCGCAGCCTCGGGCAGGTCCTGGCGGCCTACGTGAAGCTCATAGCCAACCTGCGCTTCATGACGCTGTGCACCCTCATCGCCTTGGGGATGACCCCGCTCTTCTGCTTCATCGGCGGGTCCGCGTTCATCTTCATCGACCACTTTGGCCTCAGCGAACAGGTCTACAGCTACTTCTTCGCCTTCAATTCGGGGGCGCTGATGCTCGGCTTCTGGATCTGCGGCCGTCTGCTCAAGCGCCGCATGCCCGGATTCAAGATCATCATCATGGGGTACTGCGGCATCCTGGCCGGAGCCGTGGCCTTGGCCTTCTGCGCGGAACTCGGTCCCTGGGGCATGGCCGTGCCCATGGCTTTCCTGACCATGAGCCTGGGAATGACCCGCCCGCCGAGCAGCAACTTCCTGCTCGAACAGGTCCGGCAGGACGCGGGTTCGGCAGCGTCGCTCATCATGTTCACCTACTTCGTGGGCGGCGCCACGGCCATGTGGTTCATCGCCCTGCCCTGGGACAACAAGATCCTGACCCTGGCCCTGGTCGGCGTGGCCACCAGCGCCCTGGTCCTGGCCCTGCTGCCGAGACTCGGGCGGGCGCGGACGGAATAACCCGGCCTTCGCCCGCCGCAAAAACCTTCCGGCGATGCCGGACCTGCCCCGTCTCTTCCTTTCCTTTGGGAAAATCGCGTCGTCGGTCTTCTGGGGAACGGGAGTAGTCGGGCCATTCCGAAACACGCCAACCAATCATCTCTCGACGACATCCGTCATCGCCAGGCGGCCCATCCCGCCGACGGGCAAGCCGTTGCCCGATTTTCGGTGTCTTTCCTTTTTTACACCCAACCTCCGCATGCATCCATCCGAAATAGAAGCATATCTTCATTGAACCGCTCTCGCGGGGACGTTCTTCCTGTCGGAATCGCTTACACACCGCCAGACGTAAAAAACATTTAAAATCGAAGAGATGAATCGGATTGGCAGGTTACCGCAGTGGTATGCCGGATGCATGCCTTTCATATCATGACACCGGCAAGGAGGTGTGAGCCATGAACAAAAAGTTAATTTTTAGCAGTATATTAGTTAGTTGCGCAATACTGCTCTCAGCAACTCTTGTTTGTGCGGATACCGTCTACTGGACGGACTGGACAAGCGTAACGTCGGCATCTCCCGGCGTGATCGGCACCCTTGACCCAGGGTCGGGAGCGATCAACGTCGCGTTTTCCGGAACTTATTCCTTTGCGCAGACAAGCGGAGGAACGAACTACTGGAACCCTTCTACTCCGTATATCTCCCCAGTCGTCGGCAACGCGCCACCGGCCTCTGACATCATTGCCCTGAGCACTGGGGGAACCGTCAACATCACGTTTTCCCAAGCGGTGCTTGATCCTCTCATCGCGTTGGTGAGTTGGAACTTCAACACCGTCGACTTCGGAGTGCCGATAGAAATTCTCAGCTACGGCGCAGGCTATTTTGGCACCGGGACGCCCATTCTCAATAGCGACAGGGACGGTTTTTACGGAAACGGCGAAGTTCACGGCGTGATCAGATTGCCGGGCACATACAGCGCCATCTCATTCACCCACACCTCGGAGAATTGGCATGGCTTCACCGTCGGTGTTGTAGGCGCAGGCGAGCAACCGCCAACCGTACCTGAACCCTCCACCATGCTTCTCCTCGGCCTGGGCTTGCTGGCCGTTGCGGGAGTGGGGCGGAAGCATGGCTGAACGTTTTATGTAGCCCACCTCAAACGGGACGACGCAGACCATATCGGGTAGGAGGCGGGGTCACCCCCGCCGTCCTCCCACACCACCGTACGTACGGTTCCGTATACGGCGGTTCATGCAACACATTGAAGTTTCCGGTAATGATCCAGCAGCGACACGAGTCCTAGTTTGTCGAAGTACTTCTTGGGAAAGGCCTCGTTCATGTGCGAGGCCCCCGAGTTCCACCATGGTCCGCGACCGTTCATTGCGGACTTCAGTGCGCGGTCCTTGTTCATGCCCCTTCGCATCAGATTTCTGGCCCGGGTGTAGACCCGCTTCCACTGACGCCAAAGAATCAAACGCAGACGACGCCGTACCCACCCGTCAAGTTCCTCGAACACGCTCTTCACTTCGACCAGCTTGAAGTAGTTCACCCAGCCACGCAGTTTCAGCGTGAGGATGTCGATCACCGCTTGCAGGGATCGACCGCGTCCCTTGCGGCATTCTTCGCGTACCGAGTCTTTCAACCGGGCAACGACCGCAGGGGCCACTTTCAGCCGAGGCTGTTTGTGAAACGTCATGCTGTAACCCAGGAACTTGCGGTTCCAGGGCCGGTCCACCGCGCTCTTGGCGGCGTTTACCTGAAGCTTCAGCCGGGTTTGCAGATACCGGCTGACCGAGGCCATGACGCGCTCTCCCGAGCGGTGAGTGCGCACATAGATGTTGCAGTCATCCGCGTACCGGCAGAACGCATGACCTCGGCGTTCGAGTTCCTTGTCCAGATCGTCCAACAGGATGTTTGACAGCAGCGGAGAGAGCGGCCCTCCTTGCGGAGTGCCCTCCGCTCGCTGGCTGCACAGACCGCCCTTCATCAGCCCCGCTTGCAGGAATCGGCGGATGAGGCCGAGCACCCGCTTGTCCCCGATCTTGCGCCCCACGCGTGCCATCAGCACGTCATGATTCACGCGGTCGAAAAACTTCTCCAGATCCATATCCACCACGAATCGTTTGCCGGCGGCGACATGCTCCCGTGCCTTCTGCACGGCCTGATGCGCGCTTCTACCGGGACGGAACCCGTAGCTGGAGTCGGAGAAGCCGGGATTGAAGATCGGCGTGAGCACCTGATGCAGCGCCTGCTGGATCAGACGGTCCATGGCTGTGGGGATACCCAGTTGCCGAGTACCGCCGCCGGGCTTGGGGATCTCCACCCCCAGAACCGGTTGCGGTTCGTAGCTCCCGTCCAGAAGTGACTTCTCGATATGAGGACCGTAGTACCCCCAGACGTCCTCGACACGCATGCCGTCGACGCCGGGGACACCCTTGTTGCTGCGCACCCGCTTTGCCGCGGCGCGCATGTTCTCGCGTTCGACCACCGCTTCCATCACGTCCATAGCCTTCGGCCAGGAGAACCCCATCCTTCCCGTGACCACATCCGCACCACAGGCCTGCTCTCGGGGATTCCGTCCCCTACCCTCGGTCATGGCGGCAGAATGTCTCTGCCCTTCTGCGTTACTGCTGGCCATCGAAATTCCGGCTCCTGTCCCATGTTACATGTTCGGTCCTTCAGTCCGGTCGAGGGACCTACTATGACCTCTGCTGACTTCTGGGCGCTCATCCCCGCGCCTCTCGACGCCGGTAGCACATGGCAAACGCCCAGATCTCCCCGGGTAATGCACACCCACCTTCCCCCTTATGCCCGCCGCATATACGTCCGCGCCTTCCGGACAGGTATTGGACTTTGAAGATAGTTGCCTTCTCATCCGGCGCGGCCGCCTCATATGCGGTTTCTGTTCGTCGAGCCAGGGTTTTGCCTGCGGCTTCCTTCAGATTCCACCTCGCGGTGGACACCCTTGCCGTCCGGCTAGCGCTTCCCCCTGTCGGGTACGCAGAGGACTTGCACCTCCAAGTGGGTGCGCCCTGCCGGGCGCACAACAAAAAAAGCGCGTCCCGGAACGGTACGCGCCTTGATGAACTTGAAGACCGGGGTGCGGCCCTAGTCGCCGCGCAACCGCTCTTCCTCTTCCCGGCGACTCTTGCACTCGATGCACAGCGTGGTCATGGGGCGCGCCTTGAGGCGCGGAATCCCGATGTCCTCGCCGCAGTCCTCGCAGACGCCGAAGGAGCCGTCGTCGATGCGGTCCAGGGCCTCATTGATCTTCTTGATCAGCTTGCGGTCCCGGTCGCGCAGGCGCAGGGTGAAAGTGCGGTCTGACTCGGCAGAGGCCCTGTCGGCGGGATCGGAGTAGTACTCCACGTTGTCCGACATTTCCTCGATGGTCGCCTCGCCCTGACGCTGGATGTCGTCAATCATCTTGGTCAAATATTCTCTGAAGAACTCAAGGTCCTTGGCTTCCATGGTACGTCCTCCTGAACAGGCCGATTGTCTAAGGAGAGAGAGTTAGTATTCACTGACCACCAAAAAGTAAACCCCCGGGGGATGCGTACGCCTCTTTTGATAAGAATAATCCTTTGTCGGCCAGGTGAAAAGAAAAAATCAGATTTTGGTTGACAGCCGACACCGGCCTTTATAAACACGACTCCTCGTTGAGCGGGAGTAACTCAGTGGTAGAGTGCAACCTTGCCAAGGTTGAAGTCGCGGGTTCAAATCCCGTTTCCCGCTCCACAGATCAGGCGGCATAGCCAAGTGGTAAGG